>CAZMMM010000100.1:0-6795 GCA_964567385.1 uncultured Comamonas sp. | reverse complement strand
TGAAACCAGCGAGGACGGTATTTTTGAAGTCGCTGGCCGTGGCGAGCTGCACCTGACCATCTTGCTGGAAGAAATGCGCCGTGAAGGCTATGAGCTGGCTGTCTCCAAGCCCCGCGTAGTTTTCCGCGAAATTGATGGTGAAAAGTGTGAACCCATTGAGCTGGTGACTGCCGATATTGAAGAAAACCACCAAGGCGGCGTGATGCAAGCCCTGGGCGAGCGCAAGGGCGAGCTGGTCAATATGGAGCCTGATGGCCGTGGCCGTGTGCGCCTGGAATACCGCATTCCTGCGCGTGGCCTGATTGGCTTTACCAACGAGTTTTTGAACCTGACCCGTGGCACCGGCATGATTAGCAACATCTTTGACGGCTACGAGCCGCACAAAGGCGAGATTGGCGGACGCAAGAATGGCGTGCTGATTTCCATGGACGATGGCGAAATTTTCACCTACGCCCTGGGCAAGCTGGACGACCGTGGCCGCATGTTCGTTAAAGCCGGTGATGCGGTTTATGAAGGCATGGTGATTGGCATCCACAGCCGCGACAATGACCTGGTGGTCAACGCCACACGCACCAAGCAGCTGACCAACTTCCGCGTCAGTGGCAAGGAAGATGCCATCAAAGTCACCCCACCCATTGAGCTGTCGCTGGAGTACGGCGTGGAGTTCATCGACGATGACGAGCTGCTGGAAATCACCCCCACCAGCCTGCGCGTGCGCAAACGCCACCTGAAAGAGCACGAACGCAAACGCGCCAGCCGCGAAGTGTCCGCCTAATTTGCTAGTGCCCCTTTAGCTAGGGGCAGACCACAAAAAAGCCCGCTACGCAACTAGCGGGCTTTTTAGCCTAGGGTAGAGGTGTTTGGCTCAAGCTTTGGGCTTGCTGGAGGTGTCGTTCTGCCCAGCAGCAGGGTCTTCACCCAGACGAATTTTATTGAGGAATAAATAGGTGAACCAAACACACATGCCTAGCATGAAGACGATCACCGCCAAGCTCATCAGACCGTAGTCTGTAGAGAACAAATCAATCAACATTTTCATAATCAAGCCCTTGGTATTGTGATGTAAAGGTGATAGGTGGTTGCAAGACAGGAAGTAAGATAATTTATCCCCCTGACTATGGCAGCTTTGCCGTTGAGTCAGCTTGATGCAAGTCAAGCATAGCCCGCATTAGAGCAGGTTTTTTCAGGGTTTGGTGCTTGCCACTGTGTGCTTACTGCTCAGCGGCCAGAAAGATGATGGGCAATACAAGGAAAACTTAAATGATTGATGTCTCTAGCGTCACTGAGAGCGTGCAGCTGGCAGTTGCCCCGGTGTTTTTTCTGACGGCGGTGTCCGGCATGATTGGAGCTTTGGCTGGGCGCTTGGCCCGCATTATTGACCGTGCCAGGGTTGTGGAAGGGCTGGTGCTGGCCGATAAAAACCCAGAAAGTGTAGAGCGTGGCTTGCGGGAGTTGGACTATTTGCGCACCCGTGGTCGCTTGGCCAATCTGTCCATTGGCTTGCTGACCCTATGTGGCTTTTTGATTGGTTTGACTGTGATTATTTTATTCCTGGGTCAAACTTGGGGGGTGCGTGGTCAGCATGTAGCAGTGTTTTGTTTTCTTTTGGGCATTGTCTCTTTTATTGCTGCTTTGGCAGGTTTTTTATGGGAGACAGTGCTCGCTACCCAGCTTTTTAATTTTAACGTTTTAGAACTTGGGCGGCGGGTGCGGCGTTAACAAGCTGATGGCTGCTTGGCTCATGAATTTCTATAGGTGAATAAATGAACTGGTGCTGATTTTTTGGCTTCAGCGCTTGAGGCCAAACATACCCATCATTTGCTCAGTTTGATGCCGCATCTGCTCCTGCATTTTTTGTAAATTTTCTGCATAGCCTGCTGGCAGCATGGTGGGCGGCATTTTAAGCATTTTTGCCCAAGCATCAGTATTGCCAGTTTGCTCGGCCAGCTTGTTTTGAAAATCTGTGAACATCTGCACGTTTTTTTCAATATAGCTGCCCATATGGCTTTGCATGGCATGGCCATAGAAGCGGATGATATTGGCCAGCATGGCCTCGCTGAACATGGGCATGCCAGCGGCTTCTTCTTCCAGAATGATTTGTAGCAGTATGGGGCGGGTTAAATCTTCGCCAGTTTTTGCATCTTTTACAGCTACGGGCTGGCGCTCCATGATGAGCTGCTTGACCTCCGCCAGGGTGACATAGGCCGAAGTGCTGGTGTCATAGAGGCGGCGGTTAGGGTATTTTTTAATAATGCGCTGTCGGCCATGCTCTGCTTGCGCTGGGGATTCATGGGGGGCAGTGTCGGCAGTCATTGTGTAACCTTATTGAATAAGAAAGCAGAACCCGCAAGTGTAGCGGGCAGGTGTTTCTTGAGTGAATTGCCCCTGTTATGGCGCTGCGCTGGCAGTAGGTGCAGCGGCTGCAGCCGCATTGCGCAGCAGCAGAGCGATGGCGCGGGCCTCCATGCTTTGGCGCTGGCCTACGGGGCCTAGTTTTTCAGCGGTTTTGGCTTTGACGCTGACTTGTGGCACTTCTAAATCTAGCGCCTGTGCAATGCTGGCGCGCATGGCATCAATATGTGGGGCCAGCTTGGGGGCCTGGGCAATTACGGTGCTGTCAATATTGATAAGGGCAAAGCCCGCTGCACGCACGCGCCGCGCAGCTTCGCGCAGCAGCACCAGGGAGTTGGCACCGTAAAACTGCGCATCGGTATCAGGAAAATGCCTGCCGATATCGCCCAGGGCTGCGCCGCCCAAAATAGCGTCGGTAATGGCGTGTAGCAGCACATCCGCGTCAGAGTGGCCCAGCAGGCCGTGGCTGTGGGCAATGGTGATACCGCCCAATACCAAGGGGCGGCCAGGAACCAGGGCGTGGACATCCCAGCCCTCGCCAATGCGCAAGTTCATTAGATTCATGGTGATAGAAAAAAATAAGAGCTTAGAAAAAAGGGTTGCCCAGATTGCTGGCACTAGGCGGCTGGTGGGCAAAGCGCTCAGTCGTGCTGCTGGCCTGGCGATAGGCCAGGATGGCGCTGGCCAGGGCAAAGTCTTCCGGGTAGGTCACTTTAAAGTTCTGCGCCCCACCCGCTACCAGTTTGGGGCGGTGGCCAGCGGCCTCCATAGCGCTGGCCTCGTCGGTAGCGCTGTCGCCTGCGGTTTCCAAAGCGTGCAATAGGCTGCCTATGCGGAACATCTGCGGGGTTTGTGCCAGCCACTTGTCGCTTCTATCTACTGTGCCCACCACGCGCACCCCACCGGCACCGGTTACGGCGGTTTTCAGGGTGTCGGGAATCTTGTGTGCCAGCAGGCCGCCTACGCTGTCGTGCTGGCATTGGGCAATGAGCGCTTCAATTTGCGCTGGGGTAATCAGGCAGCGGGCTGCGTCGTGCACCAGCACCCAGTCGCTGGGGGCCGCGCCGCATTGCAGTAGTTGCTGCAAGCCGCCCAGCACGCTTTGCGCACGGGTAGCACCCCCACAAGGGCTGACGCTATAGCGCGTGGAAGGGTAGGTGGCCAAAAAATCATCCCCTGCCGCAACAGCGACCAGGCTGTGGTGAATGCTGGGGGCGGCGGCAAAGGCATCCAGGGTGTAGAGCACCAAGGGGCGGCCTAGCACGGCTTGGTATTGCTTGGGTAATTCGGGGTTGCCCTGCCCAGCGACAATGGCACGGCTACCGTTGCCGGCACAGGGAATCAAGCCCCAAAAGCGAGGGCTGGCGCTGCTGAATGTTTGCGTCATGGGGCGGTATTCTAGAATCCATCAATCGCTTTGCCGCACTGCCTCACGCCGTGCGGCTGTTTTTATTGCCCTTGTGCCCATTTTTGAACCTGAACCTCTACCCCAAGGCCACACAGCAATCGCCCATGGCCTTGGCAGTGCTTTGTTATGTCTTTGCCCAAACTCACCCCCGGTCAACGTTTTAGCCAAACCCTGCCGCCCGAAACGGCGGATGCCCTGCTGCTGGCGCAGTTTGCCCAGCGTGAAAAAGGCGCGGGGCGCTTGGCCGCTGTGGTGTGTGCCGATGCCAGCCATGCCCGCCGCCTGTTGCAGGAGCTGCCCTTCTTCCTGCCCGGCTTGCGCTGTGCGCTGTTTCCCGATTGGGAGACGCTGCCCTACGACCAGTTCTCCCCCCACCAGGATTTAATCAGCGAGCGCCTGGCCACCCTGTGGGCGATTCGCCAGGGCGAGCTGGATGTGGTCTTGATTCCTGCCAGCACGGCGCTGTATCGGTTGGCATCACCGGCGTTTTTGGCGGCCTATACCTTCTACTTTGCCAAGGGGCAGCAGTTGGATGAGGCCAAACTGAAAGAGCAGCTCACCCTAGCGGGCTACCAGCACGTAAGCCAAGTGGTAGGACATGGCGAATACGCCGTGCGTGGTGGCTTGATTGACTTGTTCCCTATGGGAGCAGAGCAGCCCTATCGGGTGGATTTGTTCGATGACGAAATCGACAGCATCCGCATTTTTGACCCCGATACCCAGCGCAGCCAGCACGAAGTCAAAACCGTGCGCCTGCTGCCGGGGCGGGAATTTCCCATGGACGAGGCCGCGCGTAGCCAGTTTCGCAACCGCTGGCGCGAGCTGATGGAGGGCGACCCCACCAAAAGCCGCATCTACAAAGACATGGGCGCAGGCATGGCGACTGCGGGCATTGAGTATTACCTGCCCCTGTTTTTTGACAGCACCGCCACTGTGTTTGACTACCTGGGCGATAACGCCAGCCTGGTGCTGCACGGCGACATCAGCCAGCCGCTAGAAAGTTTTTGGCAAGACACCCGCGAGCGCTGGCGCATGGTGCAGGGCGACCCAGAACACCCCGCCTTGCCGCCCGAGAGCCTGTTTTTAAGCGTGGAGCAGTTCTACGCTCTGGCCAAGCCCTATGGGCAATGGGCGCTACGCCCGGCGGCAGGTAAAGACGATCAAAAGGATGCTGAAAGCCTTCCCGCCTGGCTGGATGGCACGGCTGCCCTGCCGCCCTTGACGGCAGAGCGCGGCGCAGACGAGCCGCTGCAGCGCCTGAAAAACCACCTCGCTAGCTTGGCAGCCGTCCCGGAAATGCCCCAGCGTTGCCTGATACTGGCCGAGAGTCTAGGCCGACGCGAAAGCCTGCTGGACTTTCTACGCGCTAGCGACCTCTACCCCCAAACGGTGGACAGCCTGCAAGCCTTCCAGCAGGGGCAAGCGCCTTTGGGCATCACCGTCGCGCCCTTGGCCAAGGGCTTTCGCTGGCAGCAGGCAGGCATTGACCTGATTACCGAAACCGAGCTATTTGCCAGCGCAGGTGCAACCCGCCGCCGCCACAAAAAGCAGGAGCAGGTCAGCGATGTGGATATGCTGATTCGTGACCTGGCCGAGCTAAAAGTGGGCGACCCCGTTGTCCACAGCCAGCACGGCATAGGCCGCTACCTGGGGCTGCTGCACATGGACGTGGGGCAAACCAGCGCCACCAATAACGCAGACGGCAGCGCTGCCCTGCAAGAGTTTCTGCACCTGGAATACGCCGACAAGGCCGCGCTGTATGTGCCTGTGAGCCAGTTGCAGCAAATCAGCCGCTACACCGGGGTCAACCCTGAATCTGCGCCGCTGCACAAACTGGGCGGCCCGCAGTGGGAAAAAGCCAAGCGCAAAGCCGCCGAACAAGTGCGCGATGCCGCTGCCGAGCTGCTCAACATCTACGCCCGCCGCGCCGCCCGCCAGGGGCACGCCTTCCGCCTGAACGCGCAGGACTACGCCCAGTTTGCCGACGACTTCGGCTTTGAAGAAACGCCCGACCAGCAAGCCGCCATTGCCGCCGTGGTGGGCGACCTGATTAGCCCCCAGCCCATGGATAGGCTGGTGTGCGGCGATGTCGGCTTTGGCAAAACCGAAGTCGCCCTACGTGCCGCCTTTGTCGCCGCTATGGCGGGCAAGCAGGTGGCCTTCCTCGCCCCCACCACCTTGCTGGCCGAGCAGCATTACCAAACCCTGACCGACCGCTTCGCCAAATGGCCGGTGCGCATTGCCGAGATGAGCCGCTTTCGCACCACCAAAGAAATCAACGCCGCCTTAAAAGGCTTGGCCGAGGGCAGCATAGACATCGTGGTGGGCACGCACAAGCTACTCAGTGCCAATACCAAATTCAAAGATTTAGGGCTGCTGATTGTGGATGAGGAACACCGCTTTGGCGTGCGCCACAAAGAGGCTATGAAGCAGCTCCGCGCCGAGGTGGATGTGCTCACCCTCACCGCCACCCCCATCCCCCGCACCATGGGCATGGCGCTGGAAGGGCTGCGTGATTTATCCGTGATAGCCACTGCCCCCGAGCGGCGGCTGGCCATTAAAACCTTTGTGCGCAGTGAAAGCCAGGGGGTCATTCGCGAGGCCGTACTGCGTGAATTCAAGCGCGGCGGGCAGGTCTATTTTCTGCATAACGAGGTGGACACCATTGAAAACCGCCGCCAGCAGTTAGAAGCCTTTTTGCCCGAAGCCCGCATTGCCATTGCCCACGGCCAGATGCCCGAGCGCGAGCTAGAGCGTGTCATGCGCGACTTTGTGGCGCAGCGCTTTAATTTGCTGCTGTGCTCCACCATTATTGAAACCGGTATTGACGTGCCCACGGCCAACACCATCATCATGGCGCGGGCGGACAAGTTCGGCCTGGCGCAGCTGCACCAGCTGCGCGGCAGGGTGGGGCGCAGCCACCACCAAGCCTATGCCTACCTGATGGTGCCTGACGTGCAAAGCTTGGCCAAACCCGCCCAGCAGCGCCTGGAAGCCATCCAGGAAATGGAAGAACTGGGCAGCGGCTTTTACCT
>CAZMMM010000099.1:0-6808 GCA_964567385.1 uncultured Comamonas sp. | reverse complement strand
CGTAGCGGGCGTTCAGAATGGGCACGACCAGTTGGGGGCCGGCGATTTTGGCTAGCTCGGCATCGACGTTTTCGGTGGTGGCTTTGGCATCTTTGGGCGGCTCGACCATGTAGCCGATTTGCGTCAGAAACTGTTTGTAGGCCGCCATATCGGTAATGGGGCCGGGGTTGGCTTTGTGCCAGGTGTCCAGCTCGGCTTGCAGGCGGTCACGATCAGCCAGCAGAGCGGCATTTTTGGGGGCCAGGTCTGCCACCAGCTTGCCAAAGCCATCCCAGAAGGCGCTGTTGTCCACGCCGGTTCCGGGCAGTACTTGTTCATTGATAAATTGGTGCAACTGGTTAGCAACTTGCAAGCCAGCGATAGCGGTGCGCTCAGTCATTAAAAACTCCTTGGGACAAATAGAAAAAACAAGGTGGGCAATCTGAAGCTTGCCGATACCCTTGAATGTATTACAAATAATTGAGGTTATAAACTTTGCAAAAATAGCAAAACTTATAACTTTTAGTCAAAAATGAGCGCTGTCGGCTTCAGCTTTTCTGCAAGGTCTGGCTAGGCGGCTGGCCAAAGCGCTGCTGGTATTCGCGGCTAAAGCGCCCTGGGTGGGCAAAGCCCCAGCGCAGCGCTACGGCGGTCACGCTACGGGCTTGGCCGCTGCGCAGTTCTTCGTGGGCACGCTCCAGGCGTAGCTGGCGCAGATATTGCATAGGGCTGCAACCCACAAAGTTCTGAAACCCCGCATACAGGCTGCGCAGGCTAATGCCCGCCACCGCAGCCAGGCGGGCGGCATCAATCGGCTCGTGGGCATGTGCCTGCAAAAAATCCTGTACCTGGCGGATATGGCGCGGCAGCACAGGAGGCGTGCGGCTGGCCTTGGGGTGAGGCTGGGTGAGCAGATTGTGCGGCTGACAACTGAGCAAAGTGGCCGCCACCAGTTGCTCAATGTGGGTCAGCAGCAGCCGATTGTTAGCCATGGCTTGCCCCTGGGCGCAGCAGCTTGCCAGGTAGGACAGCAGGCTTAACCAGGTATCGGTGTGCCGCCAAGCAAACAGCCGTTCAAACTGCAAAGCGCCCTGGGGCGGGTGGCCAAACTGGGCGGTAAAACTGTGCTCCACCAAGGCGCGGGGAATGCGCAGCATCAACTGGTCGTTGCCTTGCAGCCAGCGCATTTGCACCTCATCGTCAGGGTTGAGGATGGAGGCTTGTAAGGGCGTGGAATGCAGTTGCTGCCCCTGGTGCTGGATATAGGCTTGACCAGCTAACGGCATTTGCACCAGGTAAAAGCCTTCCAGCGGGTCAGGCTCGATGGTGACGGTGGTGCCATAGCTCAGGCGGCTCAAGGCCAGGCTGCCCAAGTTGGCGTGGTGCATTCGGGCGTGCAGGTGCTGCTCTGCGCCCACAATTTGCAAACGATGGGAGCGCACAGCCCCGGCCACCAGCGCCTGCACCTCCCAAGCGTTGTTAGAGGAGAACAGCAAATGCGGGCTGCCCTGCGCAAACCCGGCCTGTTGGGCAATGGCCTCGGCACTGGGCTGACTAGGGCTGGGGGACACAGGCGTGCTGCTGGGGGGCATGGGCGTACTTCCTGCGTGGCTGGCTCTGGGCGGGTTTACCTTTTTAGCGATTGCGCCAGTAGATAGCCCGAGCCTGCGCCCAGCCCCGGCCCTGGGTGGGTGGATGCGCCAATGTGGTAGAGCTGGCGCACCGGTGTGCGGTGGGTACGCGCCCCGCCCGTGGCCGCAAAAGGGCGCAGCCAGAAGAACTGGTCGGGCGAGCAAATACCGGCATAGGGGTCGCCACCCACCAGATTGCAGTTAAGCCGCTCTAAATCCGCTGGGCTATAGGCTTTGCGCCCCACTATGCGCTCGGCCAGGCCGGGCATGACGGTTTCCAGACGCGCTTGCACGCGGTCGGCCACGGCCTCGCGCACGGCTTCGTTCCAGCGGCCATCGGCAGGAATAGGGATTGCGCCCGCCGCATCGCCTTTGAGGGTGCTGGGCATTTCCTGCATCTGTATCCACAAAATCCAGCCGCCTTCCGGGGCGCGTGAGGGGTCTGCCGCCGTGGGCTGACCAATGCCCAGGGTGGGGCGGTCAGGAATCAAGCCGTTATTGGCTTGGGTGACGGATAGGCACACCTGCTCCATGCTTTCCGTCAGGTGTACCAGCGGGACTTGAAGCAGCTCGGGGTTGCACCAGGCGGGCGGAGCATTCAGGGCAAAGTGGATTTGCATATCGCCCCGGCCAAAGCGGTACGCCTTGGCCTGCTGGCGCACTGCGGGGGCGACATCGGTATCTGCCAGTAACTGGCCGTAAAGCTGGGGCGGGGTAACGCTACAGGCCACCGCCTGACGGGCTTCAAAATGCCGCCCATCGGCCAGCATTACGCCCTTGGCGGTGCATTGCGCCCCTTGCCCGCTGGTGATAACGCGCACTACGTCGGCCTCGGTCAGCAGCTCGCCGCCATGCTGGCGAATGACTTGTGCCAGAGCCTCCACCAAGCGGCTGCCACCACCTTGCACCACGGGCATACCGCCACTGACCACAGCGGCAAAGGTGAGTTTGCCAATCAGGGCAGAGCTGGCTTCATCCGGCCCCATGCCTGAGTGCAGCACCCAGGGGGCAATCAGGGCGCGGGAGAAGTCATGCCCCAGCTCGCGCTCGCTCCAGCGGCGTAGGTTTTCTAAAGCGCCAGCAGCAAAGCCGGCTAAACCTTCGGTGCCACGGGAGCGCCACTGCCCCCAGAGGAGCTTGAGCATGTCCCAGGAGTAGGGCGACTTGCCCAGCAGCCCAAAGGTCAGCGGCGCATCCTGGCCGAACATGCGTTCTGCCATGGCGGCCACAGCATCGCCATCGCCGGGGTGCAAGGTGTTGAGCTGCGCCACGGCATCGCCCAGGTCTTGCTTGAGTGCCATGGCCAAGCCATCCGGGCGCACCAAGCCGGTGGTGTGGCTGGGTTGCAGAATGCGCAGGCCAGCGCGTTCTAGGTGGGGCTTTAGCTCGGCATAGCCGGGGCTGCCGGTAAAGAGCGGGTACCAGGAGGACATGACCTCATGCTGGTAGCCGGGAAATAGCTCCTCGGTGCGGATGCAGCCGCCCAGGCGGTCGTTGCGCTCCAGCACCAGCACGCGCTTGCCGCGAGTGGCTAGCAGGGCAGCGCCTACCAGAGCGTTGATGCCGCTGCCGACAAAAATAACATCTGCTTCGGTGGGGGTGTTGCTCACAAAGGGGTCTCCGCTGTTGTTTTAATCTTGAATTATTCAAGGGTACACCAAGCAGTTCAGCCAGTACCTGCTGGTTTACGAGGGGGTGGCGGCCAGCGTTCCAAACTGCCCACCATGAAATACCAAGGGCTGACCAGGGCGGCTGGCAGTGCGCTGCACTTGGCCAATCAGCAGCAGGTGGTCGCCCACATGGCGGTTGTGGTCGTGGCTGCATAGCAAGGTGGTCAGGGCGGCATCCAGTACGGGAACGCCCGCCTCAGTCTCAGTGGTGGCAATGCCTTCGAACTTGTCGGTGATTTTGGAATTGGCAAAGCGCATGGCTAGTTCGCCCTGCTCGCTGGCAAGAATGTGAATGGCAAAGTGCTTGCAATCGCGAAATACCGCCAGACTGGGCGAGTGGTTCACCAAGCTCCACAGCACCAGCGGCGGCTCCAGCGACAGCGAGGCAAAGGAGTTGATGGTCAAACCCACGGCACGCCCTTCGGGGCTGCGGGTGGTGACGATGGCCACCCCCGTGGGGTAGTTGCCCAGCAGTTGGCGCAGGGTGCGTGGGGAAAGGTCATCATTCCCCCAGCTAGAGTGCTGCTCGGGATTGACCGGGGGAATAGGGCGGATGTCCTGTGCGGGTGGGGCATCCAGAACAGGGCAGGCGGTGGCAGAAGACATGGCAAAACCTTTCACAGACCAGCGCCACAAGGAGTTTGGCAGCGATGTGCCAAGTCCCCTGTAGCGCTGCTGGTTGCGGGGGTAGAACGAAAAAGCCTAAAAAAGCCAAAAAGCCGAACCGCCAGCGCTAGGCCGCTTGTGCCACGCGGCTTTGGTGCTGGGCAATGAGCTGCTCGGCGGCCTGTGCATCGTCCCACCAAGGGAAGTTGTTGGGTGGGTGGTTAAAGTTATTGGCCAATTCGGCGGCCAGGCTGGGCAGGGTTTGGGCTGCACCCATGACTTGTAGCACATGGGGCGCGGGGCCTGCCAACATGCTGTTCGTCCAGCGCACAACCAGGCGGGCATAGTCCCAATAGGTTTCAAAGGTTTGTTCCATCCACTCGCGGGTAAAGGGCTGCTCGCCGCGCTCCAGGATGGAGTCCAGATACACCTTGGCGCATTTGGCCGCATTGTTGGAGCCTTGGCCGGTAATGGGGTCATTGGTAGTCACCGCATCGCCAATGCCCAGCACCATGCGGCCAGAGGGCAAGGTCAGTACCGGCTTGCGCACTGTGGGCGCAAAGCGGCCTGCCAAGATGCCGCCCGCGTCGGTCAGCTCTACCTTGCGGGCGCGTTCGGCCTCCCAGGGTAGGAAGGTGTTGAGAATGTTCAGGCTGGTCGCCAGGTGCTCTTGCGGGGTGTTGACGTTGTTCCAGCAGTCCATGGGGCCGCCGAGCGCTCCCTCAAACACCATCACGTCACAAGCGCCGCTGTGGGTGTAGGTGGGGAAAACAAAATACTCGCCCACGCCGGGAATGAAGTTAAACGACACACGCGAATAGTTGGGCGTAGGCTCCAGTCCGTGGATATAGGTCAACGCCAGGGCGCGTTGGGGTTTGTCGTAGGGCGAGCGGCTGGCATCGCGCTCTAGCAGCTTGACGATTTCGCCCTTGCCGCCTGCCAGCAGCACCAGGTCGTTGCTGGCGGCCAGCGCTTCCAGCTCGGCCACGCCTACGTCTTGGTAGCGCACGGTAGCGCCGCGCTGCTCCAACTGCTCTAGCCAGACGGGCATTTTGATGCGCTGGTCAGTGGCCTGGGCGACTTTTTCTAGCGGGGCGCTCCACTGCACGGCGCGTTCACCGGCTTTTTCGGGGTGGGGCACGGCAAAGCCAATGCCTTCTACGGGCGGGCAGATGTCTTCCCAGTCGTTAATGCCCAGGCCGCGCTCCACTTCCAGCGCGTCGTGGAACATGCACTGGCTGGACATGACCTTGCCCTGGCGAATCTCATCCGGGGTGCGATTGGTCACGACAGTGACTTGATAGCCCTTGGCCAATAGGCCGAATGCCACAGGCAGGCCAGCCTGGCCGCCGCCAACGATTGCAATGCTACGCATAGTTGTCTCCTTGCCCATCTCAATAAATATGGGTCTATAGGTGGTTAGAAAAAATGGAAAAAATTAAAAAGTGAGGAAGACGGCCACCCGCCTTAGCCTTACTCCATCAAGCGGGGAATGGCTGGCTTGGCCTGCTCGGGTCCCATGGCGGAATAGCCACCATCCACGGCGTAATCCGCACCGGTCACAAAAGAGGCGTGCTCAGACAGCAGGAAGGCCACCACCTCGGCCACCTCTTGCGGGTTGCCTACGCGGCGCAGCAGGTGGTAGTCGGCGGCCACGCGGTCGGTTTTGGCGCGGTCGCCGCCGGTCAGCTCATCCATCACCCGTGACCATGTCCAGCCTGGCGAGACGGAGTTCACGCGGATGTTGTCGGGCGCAAAGTCCATCGCCATATTCTTGGTGGCCTGCACCATGGCCGCTTTCGAGACGGGGTAGAGCCAGCGCCCGGTCTGCGCACATTTGGCTGAAATGCTGGTGAAGTTGACAATTGCCCCGCCGCCCGCCTGCTGCAAATGCGGGCGCACTGCACGCCCAGCCATGATGGCGCTGACCAGGTTGACGTTCAGCGCCGTTAGCCAATCTGCGCGGCCAGAGTCTGCGCCGTCATCCAAATAGGTGGCGGCCAGGTTGACCAGGCTGTCGATGCGGCCAAACTCCTGGGCGACGGCGGCAATGGCAGCTTCTAACTGGGCATCGTCGGTAATGTCCACCTGCCAGAAGCGGGCGCGGCCATTGCTGTCGGCCACGGCTTGCTCGCCGCCCTTGCTGTCGATATCGAATACGGCCACGCGTGCGCCATAGGCCAGCAACTGGCGTACTACGCCTGCGCCTATGATGGTTGCGCCGCCAGTCACAATGGCAACTTTGTCTTGTAAGCCTTGCATGGGCTGCTCTCCTGTGTGTTTGTCATGGGGTCTGTCAATAACGGTGGTGAAGCACAGTGCTCAATCACCTCGGTCTGGCTGCATCGGCCAGCGCAAGCGCATAGTGCCTGTGGGCGCTGGGGCTGGCCTAGCCAGAAAATGCGCAGTCAGGCCAATTCGTGCAGTTATTTGCTGGTGGCGCGTAAAAATGGGATAGACAAGGGTTGTCCCTAATAGGGTTATCGTGTAGAGAAAGCAGCCGTATGGACAAGTTCAAAGCCTTTGCCTCTTTCGTCTCAGTCGCCACCCGTGGCAGCCTGAGCGCAGCGGCGCGGGCAGAGGGCGTGGCTCCAGCCATCATGGGGCGGCGCTTGGACGCGCTGGAAGCCCATCTGGGCGTGAAGCTGCTGGTGCGCACCACGCGCAAACTCTCGCTTACCCACGAGGGCAGCGCCTTTTTAGAAGACTGCCAGCGCCTGCTTGCTGAGGTGGCGCAGGCCGAGGCCAGCGTCTCCGCCGGGGGCATGCAGGCCAGAGGGCATTTGCGCATCACCGCGCCCGCAGGCTTTGGCCGCCGCCATGTAGCGCCGCTGGTGCCGCGCTTTCAGGATATGCACCCCGAGGTGCGCATCTCGCTCAACCTGTCCGACCGGGTGATTGACTTGGCCGGCGAGGGCTACG
>CAZMMM010000098.1:2351-6873 GCA_964567385.1 uncultured Comamonas sp. | reverse complement strand
CAGTTCTCGCTGAACCTGCTCAAAAAGTTCAAAGAGCGTGTGCCCCATGTACCCACCAAAAGCGGCATCATGGTCGGCTTGGGCGAAACCGACGAAGAAATCCTGCAAGTCATGCGCGACATGCGCGAGCACGGCATTGATATGCTGACCATTGGCCAGTACCTTGCGCCCACCACCAGCCACCTGCCCGTGCGCCGCTACGTGCACCCAGACACCTTCCAGATGTTTGAGGAAGAAGCGAAAAAAATGGGCTTCTCCCACGCGGCCGTGGGGGCTATGGTGCGCTCCAGCTACCACGCTGATGAGCAGGCCCACGCTGCCGGGGTTTAAAACCCAGCGCCCCCAGCCGCGCTAGCCCGCCAGGAGTGCTCGGGGGTCAGCGGCCTGCAGCACCTGCTGCGCCCAAGCGCTCAACTCGCGGGTGTCTGCGCGCAGTACCTCTTGCTTGACGGCCAGCAGCCGCGTGGGATGCATAGAGAAGCTGCGCAACCCCAAACCCAGCAGCAAGCGGGTCAGCGCCAAATCCCCCGCCATCTCGCCGCATACCGACACATGCTTACCCACCTCATTGGCTGTGGTGATGACATGGGCAATCAGCTGCAGCACCGCAGGATGTAACGGGTCGTACAAGTGGGCCACGGCTTCATCGGTGCGATCAATGGCCAAGGTGTATTGAATCAGGTCATTCGTGCCGATAGAGACAAAATCAAACGCATCCAGCAAGCGGCGCACCATCAGTGCGGCGGCGGGTACTTCAATCATCGCACCCAGCTCTACTTCAGCCCAAGTCTGACCTTGGGCATCTAGCTCATGCTTGGCCAGTTGCACCTGCCCAATAATTTCCCCCACCTCTTTCCAATGCGCCACCATGGGGAACATCAGTCGCACTGGGCCATGTACGGCGGCACGTAACACTGCGCGCAGCTGGGTGCGAAACATGGCGGGATCGGCCAAGCTCCAGCGGATAGCACGCAGCCCCAGGGCGGGGTTGAGGCAGGTGTCACGCTCGGCTTTATCCAGAGGTTTATCAGCCCCAACATCAATGGTGCGAATCGTCAGCGGCAAGCCTTGCATGGCTTGTACGGCAGCGCTATAGGCGTGGTACTGCTCTTGCTCATCAGGCAGCTGGGCAGCACGCCCCATAAAAAGAAACTCGCTGCGAAATAAGCCTACACCCTGCGCCCCAGTTTGCACGGCTTTAGCTGCATCACTGGGTTGCTCAATATTGGCCAACAACTCAATCGCCTGGCCATCCAGGGTAATCGCGGGGGTATGGCGCAAAAGCGCTAGGCGCTGGCGCTCTAAAACAATGTCCTGCTGGCGCTCGCGATACTGCTGCAGCACCTCTGCTGAAGGGTTCACCAGCACCACACCGGCATCGCCATCCACAATCAGACGGTCATCTTGGCGAATCCGCTGGTGGGCGGCCTTCGCTCCAACTACGGCTGGAATATCCATACTGCGCGCCACAATTGCCGTATGGCTGGTGGTGCCGCCCACGGCTGTCACAAAGCCGGTAAACATGCTGCGCTGAAATTGCAGCATATCGGCAGGTGAGAGGTCTTGCGCTACCAACACCAAATCAGCGCCTTCAGTGCTGTTTTGCTCCGCTTGAGCCTGGGCCGCTGTTGCCACCAGGCAATCTGCGGGCTGGCCGCGCAGATGGCGCAGCACACGATCCACCACCTGCTCTAAGTCTGCCTTGCGCTCGCGCAGGTACTCGTCTTGCATCTCATCGAACTGGCGCGAGACTTGCTCTAGCTGTGTGAGCAGCGCCCACTCGGCGTTGTAGTGACGCTCTTCAATCCAGTGGCACACGCCTTGCACCAGCATCTCGTCTTGCAGCAGCATCAGGTGCACTTCGAGCAAGGCAATCAGCTCAGGGGCCGCTTCTTGGGGCAGGTCAGCAAGCAGGCGCTCTAACTCAGCCACCACGGCATCACGCGCTTGGCGCAAGCGCCTGAGCTCGCTACCCACCTGCTCAGGCTCCAGGAAATAATGGCGCACTTCCTGGCGGCTATTAGCCACCACCACGGCCCGCCCTATGGCTATGCCACGCGCTACGGCCAGGCCGTGTATGGCAAAAGTCATCACATCCTCCAAGCTACGTTCAGTCTCTGCCCACCACTGCCAAGTGGCAAGGCTTTTGGCCTACTTGATTGGTTCTTCTCTGGTTTTTGTATTGACGACGCTGGCTGTTACTGACCTTCGCCAAACTTGTCGTTAATCAGGGCAACAATGGCATCCATGGCTTCCTGCTCTTGGGGACCACTGGTTTCCAGCTCTACCTCAGAGCCTATGCCCGCCGCCAGCATCATGACACCCATGATGCTTTTGGCGTTGATGCGCCGCCCGCCTTTGCTCATCCAAACCTCGCAATCAAAGCTGCCCGCCAGTTTGGTCAGCTTGGCAGAGGCACGGGCATGCAAGCCTAGTTTATTAATGATGGTAATTGTGGTTTGCACCATAAATGTGACTTCTCTTGTTTGATTAAAACCGCAATTACTTACAACTGCAGCATGCCATTGCGCCCCCCCTCCAGGGCGCGCTGCACCCAGTCGGGGGTGGGCTCGTGGGAATACGCGATTGCCCGCAACAACAACGGCATGCTGATACCGGCCAGCAAAGGCCAGCCGCCGCCCTGAGCCAAACGCTGGGCCACATTACAAGGCGTTGCCCCAGGAATGTCCGCCAGCACCAGAACCTTGGCATCAGAGGCAACGGCGGCCAGTACGGCCTGGGCACGCTGCAAAGTGTCTTCAGGCGCCTCATCAGCAGGCACATCAATAGCGTGCAGCCATGAATGGGCATCAGCAAACACATGCAAGGCCGTGGCGCGCCATGCGCTGGCCAAAGGGCTGTGCGCGAGCAGCACGATATGTGGGGCCGCAGTACTAATACGCATAGCGCAACGCAAAACAACAAAATACCAGCATGGCGAACGTCCTCACTCCAGCACCAGGCCGGCAAAAAACTCGTCGGCCACCTCGTGCTTGGGCTTGGGGGCAAACATGGCGGCGTGAAATAAGCGCACGCCATTGCCCTCTTCGCGGGCAAACCATACGGCATGCAAAGTCATGGTCCAGCCTGATGGGCCTTCCCCCTCTTGGGTGGCGCGAATAGAGCGCCCCAGGGGCAAAGCCCCTTCGGGCACAAAGGGAGCGCCGCTTTTACTGTGCTTGCCGTCCACAGCCTTGGTCAGGGTCAAGACCTTGGATTGCCACATGGCCAAGGCATCATCAGCCTGCCTAGAGTCGTTGAGCAGCCAGTGCGACACCACAAACGTAGTGTCCACCGCATCACAGCCCATCATGCCTACGGGCACTGGGCCTTGGGGCAGGCCAAAATCCACGGGCGTGCGTGCGACCTGGGGCTCGCAAGGGAAGTTGGCAGTCAGCCTCGCCTCAGTCAGCTCAACCGAGCGCCAGTCCAAGGCGGATTGCTTGTCAGAACAGCCTGCCAAGCCAACACACCCCAAGAGCAAGCCACCCAGCCAAAGAATGTGATGTTGTCTCTTATTCATATCGCTATTATCGACACACCCAAGCGGCTGGTAGAACTCATTGCAAAAAATCCACTCTGACGCTCACTCGTCACCCGCTGCCTGTCGCAGCCCCTCCAGCATCTTGGTGTACCACTTTTTGCGACAATCGCCCTATGAAACTCAAGCACGCTCTTATTGGCTTGGCGCTGGCCACTTTTGCCGGCTTGGCCGCTTATGTCTTTCTGGCCGAGGCCAGTCAGCCCGCCCCGCAATCCCAGTTCACCCTGCTAGATGGCAGCCAAATCACCACTGACTCTTTGCAGGGCAAGGTGACTTTGGTGAATTTCTGGGCCACTAGCTGCACTTCCTGCGTGGCAGAAATGCCCGACTTGATGCGCACCCACGAGAAATACCACCCCAAGGGCTACGAAACCCTGGCCGTGGCCATGCAGTACGACCCCCCGCAGTATGTGCTGAACTTTGTGCAGTCGCGCAAACTGCCTTTCAAAGTCGCCCTAGACCACACAGGCCAGGTCGCCAAAGACTGGGGCAATATCAAAATTACCCCCACCACCTACATCGTGAACAAGCAAGGGGAGATTGTGAAGACCTACATCGGCCCGCCCAATATGGATGAGCTGCACCGCCTGATTGAGTCTTTACTGGCTGCTTAAATCACCCCCGTACTTCTTACCAACGCAAAAAAGCCTGCCTTTGCAATTGCAGTGGCAGGCTTTTTTCATCCCTGATGCTTACTTACTTTTGTAAGCGTCGTGGCAGCTTTTGCAAGTTTGTGCAGTGGGGCCAAAAGCAGCTTTCAGCTTATCCAGATCGCCGGACTTAGCAGCCTCCAGCAGCTTGGACGCTTCTGCACCAAAAGCCTGGTGTTTTTCATCAAATTTGGCTTTTTCTTTCCAGATTTCGGGCTTGGCTTTGCCGCCTTCAGTGCCTTCACCAAAAGCCGCCCAAGGCAGGCCTGCCACCACGGCCAGCACATCAGCGTGCTCTGCTGCGGCTTTAGCGTCATAAGGCGCCTTG
>CAZMMM010000098.1:0-2341 GCA_964567385.1 uncultured Comamonas sp. | reverse complement strand
CCATAGCGCCCAAAGCGCTAAAGTGGGTACCTATCAGGGAGAAAGCGCTTTGGCGGTATTTCACCGCGTCTTCAGCCTTGGCGAACTGGGGCGCGGCCATAGCCACAGATCCCATCAAAGCGGCTGCGCTAGCTACCACGGCAATACTCATTTTTTTGAATTGCATAATCAAACTCCTCGTTCATGAATTGATACAAGATGGCGCTAGGTATGCTGCTGCACAGCAGCGGCCATATGGCAGTCACAGAAAACCGTGCGCCGACCTCTTTTTTTGCACCGGCGCATAATATAGTTTTTTCTTATGTGTCTTGCTGTATGTCTGCTGTTAAACCCTCTACCACCCTCCGAGTTTGGGATTTAGCCACCCGCCTGTTTCACTGGGTGCTGGTCTTGTGTATTGCTGCCCTGTTTGTCTCTGGAAAGGTGGGAGGGGACTGGATGAACTGGCACTTACGCTTAGGGCATATGGTGCTGGCACTGCTGCTCTTTCGCATCATCTGGGGCTTTATTGGCGGGCATTGGTCACGATTTTTCACATTCATCCCAGGCCCTGGGCGACTGCTGCGCTACCTCAAAGGCCAAGGCGCTGCAGCTGACACAGTGGGACACAACCCCTTGGGCGCTTTCTCGGTGCTGGCCATGCTGGCCATCATTGGCCTGCAAGTAGGCTCAGGCCTGATGACCGATGACGAGATTTTTTACAGCGGCTCATTGGTCAACCTCGTATCTGGCGAGATAGTTGAATCAGCCACCACCGTGCACAAAACCTGGGGGCAGTGGCTACTGCTGGGTATTATTAGCCTACACATTGCTGCCTTGGTTTTTTATAGCCTGATACGCCGCCAGCGTTTAGTGCCCGCCATGGTGCTGGGCGATAAGCATGACTGCCCCAGCGACCTGCCTGCTAGCCGCGATGGCGCTATCCAGCGCATCTTGGGGCTTGTGGTCTTCGCCCTCTGTGCGGGCGCTGCTTGGTGGGTCTGGAATTTGGCCTAAAAAATGTACTTCGCTACAGTTAGGCATATTCCCTAGGGTATAGCCCCTAACTGCAGCAGCCTCAAAACGCTACACTGTCCTGCGTTTTCGACTAGCACCCTCTCTCCAGCATTGAACGACTTACATCCCGACGTGGTCTTGCAACCCGTCCACACCGACCCAGAGGCGCTGGCAGCCATTGCCCAGCTTTTTCAAGAATATGCTGACAGCCTAGACGTTGACCTAGGCTTTCAAGACTTTGCCCAAGAACTGGTAGAGCTGCCCGGGGAATACGCCCCGCCCCGTGGCTGCTTACTCTTGGCCTATGTTGATGGCAGCCCCGCTGGCTGCTGTGCCCTGCGCCCCATGGATACCAGTGATTACCCCAACGCAGCGGAAATGAAGCGCCTGTTTGTGCGTAAAGCCTTTCGCGGCTTCGGCCTGGGACGGCAGCTGGCGGAGGCCGTGCTAGATGCCGCCCGCCAGGCGGGCTATGCCAGCGTCTTACTGGATACACTGGACGATATGGAGTCCGCCCGCGCCCTGTATGCGGAATTGGGCTTTGAGGAAATCCCCCCCTACTACCACAACCCAGTACAAGGCGCGCATTACCTCAAGGCAGATATTTTTTAGCCTAAGGACTGGACTTGCGCCAGCATCGTGGCCGCGTCACTGACTTCAAGCTTGCCGGGGCCTTCCACGTTCAGCTTCTCTAGTCGCCCATCACGCACCAGCATGGAGTAACGGGCTGCGCGCAGGCCCAAGCCTTTGCCGTTCAAATCCAGCGTCAGACCCACGGCCTTGGAGAATACCGCGTCACCATCAGCAATCATGCGCACTTTGCCTGCCGCGGCTTGCGCGCGTCCCCAAGCACCCATCACAAAAGCATCATTCACAGCCAAGCACCAGATTTCATCGACACCCGCAGCTTTAAGGGTGGCAGCCTGCTCGATATAGCCTGGCAGGTGCTGCTCTGAGCAGGTAGGCGTAAATGCCCCTGGAACCGCAAAAATTGCAATCGTTTTACCCGCCAAGGCCTGGGGCAGCTGCACTGGGTTGGGGCCCAGGCTGCAGCCGTTTTCGGGCACATCCATATACTCCATCAGAGTGCAGGCGGGTAGATTCTGGCCAACTTCAATCATTTCATTTCTCCTAAAAAAGCATAAAAAAAGCGACCCTCTATTGTGGGTCGCTTTCATCAGCTTATCTGGCTGAGCCTAAACAGGCTTACACCAAGGCAGCCTTTTGCACCAAGCGGGTGGCTACCCAGTTCTTGGTTTTAGAGAGCGGACGGCTCTCGGTGATTTCAATGGTGTCGCCCATGTGGAACTCATTGTTCTCGTCGTGCGCGTGGTACTTGCTCGAC
>CAZMMM010000097.1:0-6902 GCA_964567385.1 uncultured Comamonas sp. | reverse complement strand
GGCTCGCGCGGCTACGGCAAGGTCAAATTTGTTGGCCTGACCATCGACGGTCAAGATGCCCAGGCCCGCTTTGACGCGGTACAACCGTTTGCGAGGTAAGGAATGCAAACCTACCGCCTCACCCTGCAACCCCTGTCCGCTTTGGGCACCCCCCTGGCGGGCGACACGCTGTTTGGCCAGCTGTGCTGGACGCTACGCCACCAGCTGGGCAACGACGCTCTGACCACCCTGCTAGAGGGCTACACCCAGGGCCAGCCCTTTGCCGTGGTGTCCGATGCGCTGCCGCAGGGCCACCTGCCCTTGCCCAGCCTGCCCAGCAGCGCCTGGCAGGCCGAGGCGGGCAGCGACCGCAAGGTTTTGAAGAAAAAACGCTGGTTGCCCTTGTCCAGCTTGCGCGAGCAGCTACCAAAATGGCAGCAATTGGCACAGGCCGACAGCGCCCTGGGCGCCACCCAGGAACGTGCCCAGCCGCACAACACCATCAACCGCCAGACCGGCACCACCGGCACCGACATGTTTGCCCCGTACACCATGGGCCAGACGTGGCTAGCGCCGGGCAGCCAGTTTGATGTGTACGTGGCCCTCGATAGCGCGCGCCTGTCGGTGGCGCAACTGCAGGCCGCTTTGACGTACATCGGCCAACACGGCTACGGGCGCGATGCCAGCATTGGCCTGGGCAAATTTGCGTTGGCGGGCGAAGCCACACCCGTCACCTGGGAGCTGCCCAGCCAGGGTGCGCCCAACGCCTGGCTCACGCTGGCTCCTTGCGCGCCGCAAGGGCTGGGCTTTTGCCCGGTGCGCAGCCACTGGCACAGCGTGACGCGCTTTGGCCGCCATGGTGATGTGGCCGTGCGAAGCGGCACGCCCTTCAAGCGCCCGGTGCTGCTGGCCAAAACGGGCAGCGTGTTCTGGCCCGAGCAGCTGGACGTGCGCCGCGCCTTTATCGGCCAGGGCCTGGGCGGCACAGCAGCACCGGTGTCGCTCACCCTGCCCGAGACAGTGCAGCAAGGCTACGCCCCCGTGGTACCGATCCATATTCCCAAAACCATAGCACCTAGCGCAGATGTGGAGCGCGTATGAGCCAGTTTTTAACCACCCACCGGCTGCACCTGACGCCGCTATCACCCATCCACATTGGCTGCGGCGAAGACTTTGAGCCCACCAACTACGTCATCGACGATGGCCTGCTCTACGGCTTTGACCCCAGCCGAGCCACCTTGAGCGAGCTGCAGCGCAAGCAACTGAGCGATGTCGCCCGGCGTGGCTCGCTCGCAGGCATTCAGCGCTTTTTCCGCGACCACGCTGCCGCCTTCAAGCCCCACGCCCATGTCGTCATGCCGGTGTGCAGCGGTGTGGCGCGCTTGTACGAGCAGCGCATTGGCAAAGCCGCCAATGTCGAATCCAGTGGCAACCAGGTATTCAACAAGCTAGAGATTGAACGCCACGTGTACACCGGCGCGCTACAGCAGCCCTTTATCCCCGGCACCAGCTTCAAGGGCGCCTTGCGCACGGCATGGCTCGATGATCTCAATGGCGAGCGCGTACCGCACGACGTGGAGTTCAAGCGCAATGGCGAAGCCAAATCCAGCGCCGCCATGGAAAAGCGCCTGCTGTGGGGGCCAGACCAGCGCGGCCAGTTGGGCGACTTCCAAACCAGCCCGCTGCGCCTGCTCAAAGTGGCCGACCTCATGCCCACGCGCGAGCCCGAGCGCGAGGTGCTGTTTGCCGTGAACCGCAAAAAACGCGAGGTCATGAAAGACGGGCAGGAAATGCAGCCCAAAGGCATTGCCGCGCGCAAAGACTGCGTGCTGCACGGCCAGTACCGCCTGTTTGTGGCCGATGTCACCCTGCCCGCGCTGCTGCAGCACGTGGGTGCCAACGACAACAAAGGCAAGCCTGCCACGCCCCAGGCGCAGCAGCTCAACGCCCAGGGGGCCGTGGATTTACGCAAGCTCGCCAAGCAATCCAACCAGTACCACCGCAGACGCCTTGAAAAGGAAATCAGCACATTGAACCAACGCGGACTGGTGAATCCAGAATGGGCGCGCAACATCAGCCTGCTGCTGTCAAGCCAAAGCACCCTAGGCAAAAAATTGCAAGCGGGCGATGCCTTTTTGGTGCGCATAGGCCGCTACGGCAGTGCTGACAGCAAAACCCTGACCGGCGAAGGCGTGGCCAGCATCAAGATCATGGGCGGCAAAGGCCAACCCCCTAGCTTTGAAAGCACCACCAAAACCGTCTGGCTGGCCGCGCAAAACGAAAGCGATCAAAAGCACCTCATCCCCTTTGGCTGGGCGGTGGTTGAGATCGATCCCCAGGGTGACTGCCCCGAGCTGCAAGCCTGGTGCCAACAGCAACACCAGGGCCGCCCCAGCATGGCTGCGATGCGTGCCGAACTGGCCGCACAGCGCCAACAAGCGCAAGAGGCCAAAACACGCCTGGCTTCCGAAGCTGCTGCCAAAGCCCAAGCCGCCCAGGCCCAACGCCAAGCCCAAGCCGAGCGTGCCGAGGCCCTAGCCCAGCGTATGAGCACCCTAACCCCCTATCAACAAATCGTCGAAAGCTTTGCCCATGAGCTGCGCAGCCAGCATGAAGAATTTCCAAAACTACGCGAAAAACCAAACGGCACTTGGCATAACAAAGCCCGGGAATTAATGAAAACCGCACTAAACGCGGGCGACTGGAGTGCAGACGACAAACTTGCTCTGTACGAAGCCATCGAAACATGGCTACCCAAGCTGGTTGCTATTGAGCCCAAAGATGTACGCAAAATGCTCAAATCGCTGAAAGAACCATGAACATCTCCAGCCCAAGCACCCACCCCCTACCCATCGCCCGCTACCGCTTCACCGCACGCGCCGTTGATGCGCTACAACTGCCGCACTACGCAGGCTCGCTTTTGCGTGGGCAGTTTGGCGCTGCGCTGCGCCACCTGGCCTGCATGACGCGCCAGCCCACTTGCGCGGGTTGCCCGCTGCAAAGTACCTGCCCTTACACCCGTATTTTTGAGGCTCCGGCTCCAGAGCAACATTCATTACAGCGATTCTCAGCCATCCCAAACGCTTATGTGGTAGAGCCGCCCCCACCCGTTGTGGATGGGGTACAACATGCTGGCGCACGCTTGCTACAAGATGAGCAAGTGCTGGTTTTTCATATGGTGCTGGCCGGCTACGCCTTGGAGCAACTGCCTTTGGTCATCGTCGCCTGGCAGCGCGCGCTTGCACGAGGCCTGACCAAAAACCGCAGCCGTCTGGAACTGGAACAGGTGCAATGGCAAGACGCCTGCGGGCAGCTACACCCCATATGGACATCGGCACAGCCACACATCCAGCCGCACACAGCCAGCCTGAACTTGCCCACATTGCCCATTGGCACCACAGCGCTGCGCTTGCATTTCCACACCCCCCTGCGCCTTCAACACCAAGGGCGCGCCCTAACACCTAACAAACTCACACCGCGCACCCTCATCAGCCACCTGGCGCGACGCGCCGCATTGGTGCTGGAGTTTCACGCCAGCCAGGCTCACTGGGGTAGCCAGGTGCCAGCCATTGTGGCGCTGGCCGAACAAGTGCATGACGAGCACCAGCTACGCTGGTTCGATTGGACGCGCTACAGTAGTCGCCAGCAACAAGAAATGGCACTAGGTGGTGCAGTCGGTCAATGGCAACTGCAGGCCAATGCTGACACTCTGACTCAATTGTGGCCGTGGTTCTGGCTAGGTCAATGGCTCCATGTGGGCAAAAACGCCAGCATGGGGCTGGGCGGCTATCAGTTGGAAGTGCTGGGCTAGCGCGGTTTCGTGCCCTGAAATTTCGGAATCTACCTTGCCTCTATCCTTTCGGCAAACTCAGGGGCAGCGGCGATAGTTTGCAATCAACGAAGCTTCAACACAGGACTAGCGGACGAGATATGGCTTAGCGCTTCATCCAAAGCTAAAAACGGTGTATTGTGATAACATTGTTTTAACTTTTTCAAGCGAGGGAATCATGGAGATCAGCATCCGCACCATAGGCAATAGCAAGGGGATTTTGCTGCCCAAGCCGCTATTAACCCAGGCGGGTTTAGGCGACAGCAGCAGCGCCCAAATCACGGTAGAAAACGGCTGCATCGTGCTGCGCAAACCCGCCCCCGGCACGCGCTTGGGCTGGGGGCAAGCCGCGCAAGCCGTGGCAGCGGCGCAAAACGACACCATGCTGCTGGGCGAATTCGCCAACGCAGACGATGCGGACTGGCAATGGTGATTCGCGGCGAGATTTGGCTGGTCAACCTAGACCCCACCGTTGGCAGCGAAATTCAAAAAACGCGCCCCTGCGTCGTCATCTCTCCGGCTGAGCTGCACGATCACCTGCGCACCGTCATGGTCGCCCCTATGACATCCCAAGGCTTTGCCGCGCCATTTCGCGTCCCCGTCACCCATGCGGGCAAAAAAGGCATCATCGTCCTCGACCAAATCCGCACAGTGGATAAAGTGCGCCTAATCAAGCGGCAGGGTGCGCTATCCGCCAAAACCCTCAAAACCACCTTAGCCGTTTTGCAAGAAATCTTTGCCCCATAAAGCGCGGCTGGCAGCAAGCTTGCCAAACGCCCCAACGCCCGCCCCAGCGCCCACAATCGGCGGCATGAGTCCACAACAAAAAACCCACCAAAAACCCATCACTTGGTTCGTCAGCCGCCACCCTGGTGCACTGCACTGGATGCAAGCGCACGGCCCGGCCTTTGACCGCCATGTTGCCCACCTCGACCCCACCCAAGTGCAAGCGGGCGACACCGTCATTGGCACCCTGCCCATCCAACTGGCCGCGCAAATCTGCGCCCGCCATGCGGCATACTGGCATCTGTCGCTGGAGATGCCTGCAAATAAACGCGGGCAAGAACTCAGCGCGCAAGAGCTGGAAACCTTGGGTGCCAGCCTGCAACGATTTGATGTGCATTTTTTAGTAGAAGCCAGCGTGACTTCGATGCTCAAAAAAACATGAATTTTTAAATGGAAAGGGAAAAATGCCTTCTTTTGTTTTAAGTACCTGTGGCACTAGTGCCCTCACCAATGGCGTTACTCCAGAGCTACGCAAATTGTTAAACCAATACGCCAACGCAGCCAAATGGGCGGATATTCCCGAAGCAGAGGCGCAACAACTGCAAGCGCATTGCAAAAGTTGCGAGCAAACCTTGCTTCAAGTTGGCGCACCAGAGGCTAAGAAAATCAGCGCTGAACTCAATGGACTATTAAGCTGGCAAGCCCGCGCAAAGCCAGCGCCACAAGATGACTATTACTTACTGGCCACCGATACCGTTTTGGGACAAGAGGCCGCCAAAATCGTGCAATCTTGGCTTGCCAAACAAGGCATGCAAGCGCAAATACTGCAGGTGGCAGACTTGCGCACCGCACAGCTCGATGAATTTCGCGTTGCACTGTCTGGCCTAGCGAAAATCTTGATTGAAACGGTGAATGGGTACAAGGACAAAGGCTACACCGTCCACTTCAACCTCACAGGCGGCTTTAAAGGCCTCAATGCCTATTTGCAAGCCTTGTCCACCATTTATGCGGACGAGACCTTCTATCTGTTTGAAAGCAGCCCGGAGCTGCTTTTTATTCCGCGCCTACCCTTTCACCTCGATGTGGCGCAAACCCTACAGCAAAACTGGACCGCCTTCCGCCGCATGGGGCATGGTCTGCGCACCTCCGCAGCACAGGCCAGCGGCATTGCCGATGCCCTCTTATTTCAAATGGATGGCGAGGCCGCGCTTTCTGAATGGGGCACGCTAATTTGGGAGGGGGGATACAAAGCGCTGTATGAAGAAAAACTGTGGCCTAGCATCAGCGAGCGCGTGATTTTTGAAGATGGCTTTGAAAACAGCACCAAAGGCCTAACCCCACAGCGCCTAGAAAAAATCAATGCCGCGATTGCCGAATTGGGCAAATGGGCGGAAAGCGGCTTCCCGAGCGCCCTGAGGTCTTTAGACCCCAAGCCCTTAACGCGCGGCGACTTTAAAGGAAAAGACATCTGGGAATGTGACACGGATGATTGGTATCGCATCTACTTCCATAAAAAAGGCGATTACATTCGCCTGCAAAAAGTAGATAAAGCGTTGCACTAAACCTTGCGCCTTATGAAAAACTCCCCCATGACTCCAACTCGCCACACCCTCCTCGCCACCACGGGCGCATCGCCTCAGGTAATTACCGAAACGCTCTATGCCATTCACCACGAAAACCAACCCTGGCCAGATGATATCTACCTCATCACCACCAGCTTTGGCAAAAACAAAGCCGTAGAGGGCCTAATCCAACAAGGCCACCTCCAGCGCCTTTGTGAAGAACTCAAACGCCCTCTCCCCGCATTCAGCCCTGAGCACATCCTCGTCACTCCAGGGGCAGACGGCACTGAAGTAGAAGATGCCCGCTCACTGGCCGATCACGAAGCCTTGGCCAACTTCATCATGGCCACCGTGCGCGACTTCACCACAGACGACAGCCGCACCTTGCACGCATCCTTGGCTGGTGGGCGCAAAACCATGACTTTTTATATTGGCTACGCCATGAGCTTGTTTGGTCGTGTGCAAGACACCCTCAGCCATGTGCTGATCAGTGACGGCTATGAGGGCTTGCCCGATTTTTGGTTTCCTACAACGGCGGCTGAGCACCAACACTTAAGCACCCGCGATGGAACCAAGCTAGATGCCAGCCAGGCGCAAGTCACCCTAGCCCCCATCCCCTTTGTGCGCCACCGCACAGCCCTGCCTGCTATCTTGCTGCAAAGCAACAAAACCTTGGATTTTGCCCAACTTGTGCGCCTCATCAACTGGGGCGAAAAGCCACAAGAAATTTTCCTGCACCTCGATTTACTCGATGGCCATATCGCCGTATTCGATACACAAAACCAACGCATGGCAGAAATCAGGCT
>CAZMMM010000096.1:0-6928 GCA_964567385.1 uncultured Comamonas sp. | reverse complement strand
GCAAACTCAGCGTCAGAATCAACGTCTTGCTCAAACACCAGCTTTACGCCCAGCTCCTGGCAGCGGTCTTGCAGGATGTTGAGCATCTTCTTGCGGCCAATGCCAACAAAGCCGTGACCGCCGGAGCGAATGGTCTGGCCTTTGAACTCCAGGTCAATATCGTCCCAGTGGTTGAAGGCTTGCTGAATGGCATCCGCCGTGGGCGCATCCCATTGGCGCATGTTGTCCATAGTGGCATCAGAGAACACCACACCCCAGCCAAAGGTGTCATAGGGGCGGTTGCGCTCCACCACCGTAATATCGTGCTCGGGGTTGTGCTGCTTCATCAGCACCCCGAAATACAGTCCAGCAGCGCCGCCGCCAATGCATACGATTTTCATGCCCGTCTCCGTTTCAAAAACTTGTTGAAGTTCGAATAGTTTAGTTTTAAAGAATAAAACTGCAAGGGTCTGACAGCAGTTTTTTGCTGGGGGTTTCCCCAATGGAGCAATGGTATAAAGGCCGGCACACCCCCTTCTCCTCCCCTCTTTCCCTGATAGGACAGGCCCATGCCCCGCCACTTACCACTCCCCGTTCCTCTGCGCACTAACGCCTTCGCTTGGCTTGGCCTGACCGCTCTCCTTCTGACAGCCTGTGGCGGCGGTGGTAGTGACAGTAGCGCCAGCCCCGAGCCCGATACCAAGCCCGACGTAAGCCTTGACCGCATCGCGCCTTTTGACCCGGTCTTGGCAGCAGCACAGCAAAAAAGCCTGGCCAGCCCAGCCGCTCAGCCAGCTACAGCACAAGCTGCCGACACTGCTGCCACCGTGCAGCTTGGCCCCTTGGGCATCCCCCCCTCTGCATCTGAGGAAGATGCAGCCACACCCCAAGGCTTTAAAGCCGAACAAATTGGCTGGGGCCGCGCCGTAGAGGCCACTGCCCACCCCGAGGACTTGGCCACGCTTTGGCAGTGGCAACCCGCTACCTGGCAGGGCCAGGCTGGGCAGGTGGCAGCCATTCGCTTTGCGGCAGAGGATGCACTGGCGCTGCGCCTGGGGGTGGCCATTGCCAAGCTACCTGCTGGCGCGATGCTGCGGTTTTATGGTGAAGACCAGCAGGTGCTAGAGCAATTGAGCAGCAGCGACTGGCAAGCCTGGCAAGCCGCCTTACCCACTGCTGATGCCGCCGCCTTGTATTGGAGTGCCGTGCTCACTGGCCCCAGCGCCACGCTAGAGCTTTGGCTGCCCGCTGGCACCAGCCCCGCCCAGCTGGAGCTGGCTGTGCCACTGCTATCGCAAATTACCCACCTTGACTCATCAATCACTGAGCAGCTGCCCGCCAGCCAATGGCACACCAAGGCTGGGGAGGCCGGTAGCTGCCAAGTGGATGTGCAATGCCAGCCTGAGTTTTTAGAGCAAAGCCGCTCCGTAGCACGTCTGCGCTTTGTGCGTGCCAATGGCCACAGCTACCAGTGCACGGGCACGCTGCTGAATGACACTTTAGACAGCGCCACACCCTATCTGCTGACCGCTGAGCACTGCATCAACACCCAGGCCGAAGCCGCCAGCCTGAGCACCGACTGGCTGCTACGTGCGCAAAGCTGCGGCGGCAGGCTGGCCAGTGACGCAGCCCGACAGGTCAGTGGCGGGGCCACCTTGCTCTACGCCTCAGCGCTGACTGATACCGCCTTTGTGCGCATGCACCGCCAGCCACCTGCGGGCGTGCTCTATGCAGGCTCCTACTTTGGCCAGCCCTTGACCCAAGGACGAGCGGTTTTCAGCATCCATCACCCCCGTGGCGACTGGCAAAAAGTCAGCCAAGGCCAGCTCCAAGGCTATGCCCACTGCAATGACAGCAGCTGCACCCACAACAGCAACGCCCAAGGCGGCTTTGTGCGCGTTAGCTGGCTACGCGGCGTGGTTGAGCAAGGCAGTAGCGGGGCTGGCCTGTTCACCACCCTGGGCCAAGAGCGCTATGTCATAGGGCAGTTACTGGGCGGCAGCAGCAGCTGCACCGCCCCCAATGGAACGGACTACTACGGCCGCCTGGATACCAGCTACCAAGCGGCTTTGCACCGCTGGCTCAACCCATAGCCCGCAGCGTCTGCGTAGGCGTGCAACCAAACTGCTGGCGGTATTGGCTGGCAAAGCGCCCCAGGTGAACAAAGCCATGCGCCAGCGCCACGCTGCTGATGTGCAGGCTTTGCCCCTGGCGCTGGGCTTGTTGCAGGATGTGGTGTACCGCCTCCAGGCGGCATTGGCGGGCATAGGCCAGGGGGCTGGGCAGTTGCTGGCGTTTGAAGACGGCCTCTAGCGTGCGCGGTGCTACGCAGGCGTGGGCGGCAATGTCGGCGGTGGTCAGGGCGCGGTCAAGGTGGGCGTGGATGTAGTCCTTGGCACGCTCCAGGCAGCGCTGGTCGTTGCGCGGAGCCAGCAGGCGCTGCTGGCTGTGCGCTGCGCCATCACCCTCAGGCTCGTGCAGCAAGATGGTGAAGGCTGAGAGCAAAAACTCCTCCAGCGCAGCGGCAGCGGCGGGGTGCTCCAGCCACTGGCTGCCAAAGCGGTCAAGGTTGCTGGTCATATCCAGCGCGGCCTGGCACCACGCGCCCACGCGGGGCTGGCTGCGGGTATGCGCCAGGGCAAAGCGCGGTTGCTGCCCCAGCCCCCATTGCTGGGCGCGTGCCTGCACTACGCTGCGCGGCACTTGCAGCAGCAGCATGGTGCAATCCTCGCTCCACCACATGCGGCTGCGTGCTTGGGGTTGCAGAACGCTCAACACCTCGGGGCTGGCCTGCGCCTCCTGGTTGCCGCTGTAGAGCTGGGCGCAGCCAGACAGGGGCAGTTGCACCATGTAGAAGTCGCCACGCTCGCCAGGGTCAATCAGCACATCAGCGCCGTAGTGCAGCACGTTCAGGCTGGTATCGCGCAGGCGGATTTGGTTGTGCGCCACCGCCAGGCGCGAGGCTGTAGCCATCTGCCCACGGCGCGCTTGCGGTTGCAGCTCCAGCCGGTGCGGCGAGAACACCGCCCCCACGCGGGCGCTGGCCTCTTCCAGGCTGTGGGCGCGTATCAGGGGATAGCGGTCAAGCAATTGGGCGGGGGCGGCGCTGGGCATGGTGGGAATTGAGGTGATTCGATGAATCCGAATACTTTAGTCTTAAACCTTTTAAAAGCTACTGGTAATTACCAGCACGAAAAAGCCTGCGTTTTTAGGATAGGGTGCAGCGCTATTGGGATAGCCTAGACAGCGCACTTGCTGCACTATCTGAATCGCTATCCCGCGCCACCCCCGCTGCCAAAGCACCCAGGGCATAGACCCAAGCAGGCACACCTAGCCAAGGGGGCGCATCCCCATCGCTTAACCCAAGGAGACAACGATGAGCACCGCTTTAGCCCAATTTGCCCAGGACATTGCCACCGGCGCTGTGCGCGTGATTGACCTGACGCACACCCTGAATGAAAACTTTCCCGCCTTGCAACTGCCACCCGAGTTCGGCCAGGTGCAGGGCTTTAAGTCTGAGCGCATTTCCAAGTACGACGCGGCCGGCCCCGGCTGGTACTGGAACAACTTCTCCTGCGGCGAGCACACCGGCACCCACTTTGATGCGCCCGCCCACTGGATTACCGGCAAAGACCACGCCGCCAACACCGTCGATACGATTGATGCGCGTAACTTCATCGGCGCTGCCGTGGTGGTAGATGCCACTGCCGAAGTGGCGCAAAACGACGACTGGCTGCTGACTGTGGAGTTTCTGCAAGCCTGGGAGAGCCAGCATGGCCGCATTCCCGAAGATAGCTGGGTGCTGTTTCGCACCGGCTGGGCAAAGCGCCTGAATGACCCCGCCGCCTACGTCAACATGCGCGAAGACGGTGCCCACACCCCCGGCCCCACGCAAGAAGCCGTCGAATGGCTGATTAAAGAGCGCAATGTGCGTGGCTTTGGGGTGGAAACCATCAACACCGACGCAGGCCAATCCTATAGCTGGCCGATTCCCTACCCCTGCCACAACCTGATGCACGGTGCCAATAAATACGGCCTGCAATGCCTGAACAATCTGGACCAGCTCCCTCCCACGGGCGCGGTGATTGTGTCTGCACCGCTGAAGATTGAAGGCGGCTCCGGCAGCCCCTTGCGTGTGCTGGCCGTGGTTCCTGCGTAAACACCCAAGCTGCCCGCCGTGTCTTGCCCCGGCGGGCAGAGCGCTCGGAACCTGCTGGCGCACTCAGCGCGAGGGGCGCGTAAGCAGGTTCTCGCCACGGCAAGACAACCGGTTTTAGAGACGACAAGAGGAAGACTATGGCAGAGCGTTCATTTGCCAAAGAGGTACAGCAACTGCGTGTACCCGAAGGCACAGAATTTCGTGGTGAAGGCATTTTGGCCGTCACCAAGGCGTTGCTGGAAAGCGGGGTGAGCTACGTCACCGGCTACCAGGGTTCGCCCATTTCGCATTTGATGGATGTGCTGGCCGATGCGCAGCCCATTTTGCAAGAGCTGGGCGTGTATTTCGAGCCAGCGGCTAGCGAGGCAGCCGCCGCAGCCGCCCTCTCAGCCTCGGTGAACTACCCGGTGCGCGGCGCGGTCACTTGGAAGTCCACCGTCGGCACCAACGTGGCCTCGGACGCGCTGGCCAACCTGTCCTCTGGCGGGGTCACAGGCGGGGCGCTGATTATTGTGGGCGAGGACTACGGCGAAGGCTCCTCCATCATGCAAGAGCGCACCCACGCCTTTGCCATGAAGTCGCAAATGTGGCTGCTTGACCCCAAACCGCACCTGCCCTCCATCGTGCAGGCCGTGCATGACGGCTTTGCCCTGTCTGAGGCTAGTAACACCCCGGTGATGGTGCAGCTACGCATTCGCTCCTGCCACCTGCACGGCAGCTTTACCACGCGCCCCAATGTGCGCCCGGCCTTCTCGCTCAAAGATGCGCTAGAGAACCCACAGCGCGACGTGAACCGTATTGTGCTGCCGCCCGCCTCCTTCCTGCACGAGAAGGAAAAAATCGAAGACCGCTGGCCAGCGGCCTGCCGCTTCATCATGGAGCACCAACTCAACGAATTTATTGATGGTGATTTAGAAGACATCGGCCTCATCACCCTGGGCGGTGGCTACAACAACGTGCAACGCGCCCTGGAGCGCCAAAAGCTGGGCGATATGTTCGGTGCCAGCCGCATTCCGCAATACATCCTGAACGTGGCCTACCCCCTGGTAGAAGAAGAAGTGCTGCGCTTTTGCGAAGGCAAAAAAGCCGTGCTGATGATTGAGGAAGGCCAGCCCGAGTTCCTGGAGCAGAACCTGCACGCCATCTTGCGCCGCAACGGTCTGGATACCCAGGTGCATGGCAAAGACCTGCTGCCCATGGGCGGGGATTACACCGTGTCCGTGCTGGAAAAAGGCTTGCATGATTTTGTGAAAAAGCACGCCCCAGCGGCTTTGGGTCTGCCTGTGGGCATCAGCATCTCGCGCAGCAAAGCGGCTAGCAAAACTGCCGATAACAAAACGGAAGCCGTGGCTGCTGAAGCCTCCGAAGCGATAGAAGCCGCCATCCAGCAACCCACCGCTGAAGCGATTGTGGTGGAGACAGATGTTGCCAGCAGCAACGCCCTGGTTCCCGCCCCTGTTAGCCCCGCTGTTGGCCCGATTACCACCAGCAGCGGTGCGCCCCTGTTGCCACCGCGCCCGCCGGGGCTGTGCGTGGGCTGCCCAGAGCGGCCTATCTTCTCCTCCTTCAAGCTGGTGGAGCAAGAGCTGGGGATGCACCACGTCTCTGCCGATATTGGCTGCCACCTGTTCTCCATCATGCCGCCCTTCAACCTGGGGGCGACCACCATGGGCTATGGCCTGGGGGCATCCAGCGCCTCGGCCTTTGCTGCGCACACCCAACTGGGGGCGGGCAAAAAGGCCGTGGCCTTTATGGGCGATGGCGGCTTTTGGCACAACGGCCTGACCTCGGGCATTGCCAACGCGGTGTTCAACAAGCAAGACAACGTGTTTGTGATTGTGGACAACAACTACTCCGCCGCCACAGGGGGGCAGGATATTCCATCGTCACGCGCCATCAACCCCAACCGCAGCACCATGCACCCCATTGAGCAGGCCGTGCGCGGCGTGGGGGTGGAATGGGTGCGCACCGTCACCCGCACCTATGACGTGGCCGCCATGCGCAAGGCGCTACACGCAGCTCTGGTCAGCAAAGAGCCTGGCCCCAAAGTGGTGATTGCGCAAAGCGAGTGCATGCTCAACCGCCAGCGCCGCGAAAAGCCCGCCACGGCCAAGGCCATCAAATCCGGCCTGCGGGTGGTGAAAGAGCGCTTTGGCGTAGATGCCTCGGTGTGCTCCGGCGACCACGCTTGTATGCGCGTCTCGGGCTGCCCCAGCCTGACGCTGGCACCCAGCGGCGATGCCCTCAAGCCCGACCCGGTCGCCAGCGTGGATGAGCATTGCGTCGCCTGCGGCCACTGCGGTGAGGTGGCAGATTCCGCCATCCTCTGCCCCTCGTTTTACAAGGCGCACAAAGTCAACAACCCCACGGGCGCTGAAAAATGGCTGGCCGGACTGCGCCGCCAAATGGTGGGCTGGCTGCAAAAACGCCAATCGCGTGAGCGCAGCACCCGCGCCCTGTATGCAGAATAAATTGAGCGAAGTGTGAATGCCATGACAACAGCTAAAACTACCCAAGCCACCCCAACCACCGCCCCCCAGCCACGCCGCATCAATATCGCCATCTTGGCTCTGGGTGGCCAGGGCGGCGGCGTACTGGTTGATTGGATAGTCAACCTGGCCGAGCAAGCGGGCTGGACGGCGCAATCCACCTCGGTAGCCGGCGTAGCGCAGCACGCGGCGCAGGATATCTTCAAAGACATAGGCGCGGAAATTTCCGATGTGGGCATAGTTGTAGACGGTGGGGCCGCAGGTGTAGAGGCGCGCCTCACCCTCATGGAGCGGTTCAAAG
>CAZMMM010000095.1:729-6955 GCA_964567385.1 uncultured Comamonas sp. | reverse complement strand
TGTTGATGAAGTAGGGCGACAGGTAGCCACGGTCAAACTGCATGCCTTCGACGACATCCAGTTCGTTTTGCAGCGACTTGCCTTCTTCCACGGTGATCACGCCTTCTTTGCCCACTTTGTCCATGGCTTCGGCAATGATGGTGCCCACCGACTCGTCCGAGTTGGCCGAGATCGAACCCACTTGGGCGATCTCTTTGCTGGTGGTGGTGGCTTTGGATTGCTTTTTCAGCTCTTCAACCAAAGCAACAACGGCCTTGTCGATACCGCGCTTCAAATCCATGGGGTTCAGGCCGGCGGCTACGTACTTGGTACCTTCGCGCACGATGGCCTGGGCCAGCACGGTAGCGGTGGTGGTGCCGTCGCCAGCGATGTCGTTGGTTTTGGAAGCCACTTCCTTAACCAGCTGTGCGCCCATGTTTTGCAGCTTGTCTTTGAGCTCAATTTCCTTGGCAACAGACACACCGTCTTTAGTTACGGTGGGGGCACCAAAGCTGCGCTCCAGCACCACGTTGCGACCTTTGGGGCCTAGGGTGACTTTGACGGCGTTGGCCAGGGTGTTTACGCCTTCAACCATGCGGGTACGTGCGTCGGTGCCGAAAATTACGTCTTTTGCAGCCATTGTTTCAATTCCTTAAATGCGGTCATTGCGCTGTCCAATGCCTTGGGCTGGCGCAGCGAAAAATGAGTGAGGGATGGAGATAGGTCGGGTGCGGTGCAAGCCTGGGGCTTATTCAACCACGGCGAACAGGTCGTCTTCTTTCATGACGAGCAGCTCTTCGCCGTTCATCTTGACGGTTTGGCCACTGTATTTGCCAAACAACACACGGTCGCCCACTTTCACGTTCAGGGCCATCAGCTCGCCCTTGTCGTTTTTCTTGCCGGGGCCAACAGCCAGGATTTCGCCTTGGTCGGGCTTTTCGGCAGCGTTATCAGGGATGACGATGCCAGAGGCGGTAGTGGTTTCGTTTTCCAGGCGTTTAACGATCACGCGATCGTGCAGGGGGCGCAAGTTCATGGGGGAACTCCTCAATAAATCAAATGGTTAACACATAGAGCACGACCTACAAAGAGGCCGTTAAAACTGCTTTTGGGGCTGCTTGTTAGCACTCAACCCCAACGAGTGCTAATGATAAGGGCGATTTTTCTGGTTTCAAGAGGCTTGGTTGACACTTTTACACAACCAGGTACTAACCCTAGGCAAGCAACATGGATGTAAAGGCTTCTAAAATCGCTGGCACCTACCTTCAACAAGAGCCGCAATATGCGAATTACTGATATCAAGATTGGCATGCGCCTGAGCCTGACCTTTGGCGCTTTAATGGTCATGATGATTGCCATGGTGGTAATTTCCATCGTGCGCTTTACCGAGGCAGAGGCCATGACCACCCGCAGCATTGAGGACGACTGGGCCAAGTCCGAGGCCGCCGCCGCCATTGATGCCATGCAGCGTGCCAATGCCCAGCGGGTGATGGAAACCGTGCTTTATACCGATCCCGCCAAAATCCAGCACAGCAAAGCCTTGCTGGCAGAAAACCGCAAAGCCATTGAAGAGGCCATGGCCGTGCTGGATGACAAAGTGCACTCCCCCGAGGGACTGGCCATTCTGGACGAGCTCAAGCGCCTGCGCGTACCCTATGTGAACGCCTACAACCGCACTGCCGACTTGGCCGATACGGGCCGCCGCGAAGAGGCGCTAGAGACACTCTCAACCGCCACCCTTCCCGCCCTGGACGCGCTGCGTGAGCCCATGGTCAAGCTCAACGCCTACCAAAAGCGCATAGCTGAAGAAAGCGGCCACCAAGCCCTGCGCGACCTACACAACGCCCGCTTGCTGGTGCTGGCCTTGGGCATTGCTGCCATCGTGCTGGGCTGCGTGATGGCTTACGTGATTACCCTGTCCATCATCCGCCCCTTGGCCAGCGCTGTACAACTGGCTGAAACCGTGGCCGCAGGCGACTTAACCGCCCAGCTGCGCGTAACGGGCCGTGATGAAATTAGCACCCTGCAGCAATCCTTGTCCCACATGGTCGGTAATCTGCAAAACATTGTGGGCGATGTGCGCCGTGGCTCTGAATCCATTGCCACTGCCACCCAGCAGATTGCGATGGGTAATACCGACCTGTCTTCGCGCACTGAAGAACAGGCAGCGGCGCTGGAGCAAACCGCCGCCTCCATGCAAGAACTGTCCGGCACGGTGTCGCAGAACTACGAGCACGGCAAACGCGCCAGCGATATTGCCGAGCAGGCCTCGCAAGTGGCCGTGCGCGGCGGCGAGGTCGTGGCCCGCATGGTGACCACCATGGAGGCGATTAACCAATCCTCGCGCCAGATTGCCGACATCATTGGGGTGATTGACGGCATTGCCTTCCAGACCAACATCCTGGCGCTGAACGCTGCGGTAGAAGCCGCCCGCGCTGGTGAACAAGGCCGTGGCTTTGCCGTGGTCGCTGGCGAAGTGCGCCGCCTGGCCCAGCGCGCAGCCGAGTCGGCCAAAGAAATCAAAACCCTGATTGAAACCTCAGTGGGCAACGTCACCCAAGGCGTGCAGCAGGTGGAGCAAACCGGCTCTACCATGGATGAAATCGTGGTCAACGTGCGCCGAGTGGCCGACATCATGGGCGAGATTGCCATGGCCAGCCAAGACCAGTCCCAAGGCATTGACCAAATCAACCAAGCCGTGGGGCAGATGGATCAAGTCACCCAAGCCAATGCCGCCTTGGTGGAAGAGGCCGCCGCTGCCGCCCAAGCCCTTGAGGGCCAAGCCCAAGGCCTGCTGCGCACCATCCAAGTCTTTAAGCTGAACGACAGCCCCAGCGCTGCCAGCAGTAATAGCGCCCCTACCCTGGGCTGGCGGGGCTAAAGCGCCAGGCTAAGGCAGCGCTACGCCCAGCCCCAGCTGGGCAAAACTGTGGCGCAGGATGTGGAAGTGGTCCTCAAAAAACTGCGCCTCGTGGGCAGCCAGCTCAGCCAGCGGCAACCACAGGGCGCGGGCTGCATCATCCGCACCTTGCACGGCGGGCAGCTGCTGCGCTGGCCAGTCGAGTACATGCACATGGGTAATGGTGCGCCCACGCAGGCTACGGTAGGGATGGTCAAACACCAGCACGCCGCGCAAAGCAGCCGCTGCGTCTTGTGGGAATGGGGCCCAGCCAGTTTCCTCAGCCAGCTCGCGCAGGCAAGATTGCCAAAGGCTGTCTTGCTGCTCTAAAAACCCGCCGGGCAAGGCCAGCAAGCCTTTGCCCGGGTGCTGGCCACGCTCCACCAGCAAAACATGGCCAGCGCACAGCACCAGGGCATCAACCGTCACCAAGACCGGCGGATACGGTGCCACCGCCCAAGCCTGATGGTGGCTGCGCAACAGCCGCGCCTCCTCCCGCAGGCTGGCATAGGCGGGGCTGGCCGCCCATTCCGATAAAAAGCGGCTGACCGCTGGCGGGGCCAAGGCTTGCAGAGCGGCCTGCCATTGCTCTGGGGCGGCCTCATCCAGATTCCAATACCCATCGCGCAGCGGTGTGCCATCAAACTGCCCTTGGCGCGGCAGGCTGATGAGCTGCCAGCCCGGAAACATTGCCAAATAGCTGCTGCTGCCATCCTTAAAGTGTCCCACCAAGCCTACGCCTTCGGGCGGGCTGCCCGCTGGTAGCAAGGCCTGCACGGCTTGGCGTACCTCGGCCACCCAGCGGGCGTTGTCGTAATAGTCCCGCATGGGCACAAACTGGATGCGTGCCACATCATGCGCGGGCAGGCTGGCGCGAATCAGGGCGGCACGCTCCTGCCAGTCAAAAGGATTTTTGGGGCTGCGTGCCTGGTAGGCGCTGCCCAGCACCACGATAAGCTGGGGCGCGCGCTCTAAAGCTGCTTGCAGCAAGCCCATATGGCCGTGGTGCAAGGGCTGAAAGCGCCCAATCAAAACAGCGGTGTGCAGGGCAGTAGCAGCGGGCATGGGTGGCAGACTCTTTCAGGCAATAGCGAATACTTGGCGCAGATAGGCGAGGAAGGTGTCATCACTGCACAGCAGCTTGCCCGGCGTGTCAGACACCTTGGCCACGGGCTGGCCGTTGACCTCGGTCAGCTTCATGACGATGTTGATGGTTTCCAGCCCCATGTCATTGGTCAGCTGGGTACCTATGCCAAAGCCGCATTGGATGCGGTCAGCAAAATACTGGTAGAGCTGCAAGGCGGAGTGCAGATTCAGCCCGTCAGAGAACACCAGGCGCTTGCTTTGTGGGTCAATACGCAGCTGGGCGTAATGGGCCAAGGCTTTCTCCCCCCAGACATAGGGGTCGCCCGAGTCATGGCGCAGGCCATCAAACAGCTTGGCGAAGTACAGGTCAAAGTCAGCCAGAAAAGCGTCCATGCCCACGGTATCAGTCAGGGCAATGCCCAGGTCGCCACGGTACTCCTGCACCCAGCTCTCTAGCGCGGCTTTTTGAAAATCACGCAGGCGCACGCCCAAGCCTTGGAAGCTTTGCAGGTATTCATGCGCCATCGTGCCTATGGGCACCAGCCCCAGGTCACGCGCCAGTAGCACGTTGGACGTGCCTTTGAACCACTGTGCCGTCTGCTGGCCAAAGGCCTGCACCACCTCACGCTGCCAGGCACCTGAAAAGCGCCGGCGCACACCAAAGTCAAACAGCTCAAAGGGGTTGCGCCGCTGCGCTTGCAGGGCCAGTTGCTGAAGCAGGGTGATTTTGCCGGCCAGGCGCCGTCGCCCTTCTGCCAAAGCGGCCTGGGCATCAAAACGGCGAAAGTACAGCTCATTGACAATGGCCAGCACATAAATTTCAAAGCCCATGACATGCACCTGCGGCCCACGGGCCACGATGCGCAGCGCGTCCCCCTCTGCCCAAGCGTGGATAAAGTCACGCTGTAGCTGGAAGATGCGCAGGAAGTCAATAAAGTCGCTTTTGATAAAGCGCCAGCTGGCCAGATAGTCCAGGTCCTCCTGGGTAAAGCGCAAGCGGCACAGGGCATCAAGCTCTTGCTGCACTTGGGGGAGCAAATCCGCCAGCGGAAAGGCCGGCGGTGTGCGGCAGACGAACTCATACACCGCCCGCGTCTGGGGTTGGCCGTGCAGCATGGCTTGCCACATGGTGAATTTGTACAAATCCGTATCCAGCAAGCTGGTGATGATGGGCGGCGACATAGGCAGGCTCTTTTCTTGGGGCAATCAGGGGCGGGGAGTCAGCGGCTTACAGCAGCAGTTCGCTACTGGGTAAGCAACGCAGGCCCAAGGCGTGCATTTGCGCCAGAAAGTCGGTGTGCGCCTGCTCAAAACCAGCCACCGGGCTCATGCAATCGGTCAGCAGCACGATGCGGGCGTAGTCTTCGCTGCCCCAGTGCTGCACCAGGTGCTCCGCCGTGGCACGCACGCAGTGGCTGCTGGCCTCACCGGCAATCACCAAAGTGTCGGCCTGGCGCAGCTGGGCCAACAAGGCTTGGTTCAGGCCGGTTTCCGGGTCTTGGGCATCAGGCACTTCGGCGCACAGGGCGCTGTAGTGCTCAGTCCAGGGGTTCATGCCCTTGAACACATGGCGCACGGCGCGGCCTTGTTGCTGCTGCCATTGGCGGCAGGCGGTCAATACGCTGGCATGCACACCGTGGCCCCAGCTGCCAATCTCGCAGTGCAGCGGCCACACCATCAGGGTGTAGCGGCCTTGGGCTTCCAGCGCATCCAGATAGGCCAGGCTGCGCACCTGTTCTGCAGGGTTGCGCACCACATAGTCCCCAGCGCGTACCTGGGCGGCAGTAATGGTGGTGAAGGGGGGGACGGCGCTGCCATCAGCCTGCTGCCAATAGGCAGGATGGGCAATGTCATACGCTTGGTGCGAATCCAAGGTGACGGTGATGGCATCCAGCCCCGCACCCTGGGCCTCTATCCAGGCCGCCAGGCGCTGCATATCGGCATCGGCCCCCGCCACGGGCAAGGCGGGGGTGCGCTGGGGGCCATCAGCGGGCAGGTCGCAAAAGTCGTTTTGCGGGTCAACAATCAGTAACTGGGTGTTGGCAGGCATGGAAGCAATCCTCTCTCGGAACACGTTCTTACAACTGAAAGCCAGCAGTGTATGTGTTGAACCCCATCCCAGTCTGTGCCCGCTGGCGCGGAAGCTGGGTTTTACAAACCCGCTGCTGAGCGCAGATCGGCTTGTGCCTTGTGGTCTGCGTTCACATTGCTGCGCGATATGAACTTCGCCCCAAGGCTGCCGCACAACTGCTTACGCAGTTG
>CAZMMM010000095.1:0-719 GCA_964567385.1 uncultured Comamonas sp. | reverse complement strand
CGGGCGCGAGTTACACCCCAGCCGCTGCTCGCAGCACAGCCGCTTTATCGGTGCGCTCCCAGGTGAATTCGGGTTCTTCGCGGCCAAAGTGGCCGTAGGCGGCGGTTTTGGCGTAAATGGGGCGCAGCAAGTCCAGCATTTGGATGATGCCTTTGGGGCGCAGGTCAAAATGTTCGGCCACCAGCTTGGCAATTTGCTCGTCGGGAATCACGCCCGTGCCTTCGGTATAGACGGTGATATTCATGGGGCGGGCTACACCAATCGCGTAAGCCACTTGCACCTGGCATTGGCGCGCCAGGCCAGCAGCCACCACGTTTTTGGCTACGTAACGGGCGGCGTAAGCGGCAGAGCGGTCCACCTTGGTAGGGTCTTTACCGCTAAATGCACCGCCGCCGTGGGGGCAGGCACCGCCGTAGGTGTCCACAATGATTTTGCGCCCAGTCAAACCGCTATCGCCTTGGGGGCCGCCCACCACAAAGCGGCCTGTGGGGTTGATGAGGTATTTGGTGTCTTGCAGCCACTCAGCAGGTAGCACGGGCTTGATGATTTCTTCGATGATGGCCTCGGTAAAGCTGGCCTTCATGGTGGTGGCGGTTTCGCTTTGGTCGGGGCTGTGCTGGGTGGAGAGCACCACGGTGTCTATGCTGTGGGGCTTGCCACCTACATAGCGCATGGTGACTTGGCTTTTTGCATCAGGGCGCAGAAATGGCAAGCGGCCA
>CAZMMM010000094.1:0-6969 GCA_964567385.1 uncultured Comamonas sp. | reverse complement strand
GTCACCCCCGTCATGGCCAATGGCAAGCCGCGTGAATACCTATCAGTGCGCACCAAGCCCACCCCTGAGGAAATCGCCGCCGCCGAAGGGCTGTACGCCAAGATGCGTGAGGCCAGCAGCCAGGGGCAGGTGTTTGTAGAAATCATCCAAGGCAAGGTGTACCAACCGGGCTGGCGCGGGCGCTTGCAGCGCATGCTGGAGCTGGGCATTAACAAGCGGCTGATGCTGTGGCTACTGGCACTGCTGCTGTGCATTTTGCTGCCCGATGCGCTGGGCCTTTCTGGCCTTACGGGCATGGCTGCCAGAGTGGGCTTGTTTGCCTTGGGCGCAGCGGCTTTGCTGTGGCATTTTCAGCGCTTTTGCGTGCAGGGGCTGGAAGCTGCCGAGCGCAGCGCCCTGGATATTGCCGGCGGCAACCTGACCACAGCAGTGGACAACCCCTACCACGGCTCCCTGGGGCAGCTGATGCACTGCATGCAGCAAATTCAGGTCAACCTGCGCGCCGTGGTGGGCGATATACGCACCGAAATTCGCGACTTCACCGCCACTGCCCAAGATATTGCACGCGGCAGTGATGACCTGGCCCACCGGGTGGAGTCCCAGGTGCAAAGCTTGGTGCATACCACCGAATCCATGGACAACATTGCCCTGTCTGTAGCGCAAACTGGCGACATCACCACCCGCATGCTGCAGCACAGCCAGCACAGCAACCAAATCAGCGCCCAGGGCAGCCAAACCATCCAAGAGGTGGCCCAAGCTATGGACAGCATTCGCAGCAGCTCGGCCCGCATGGGGGAGATTACCTCCACCATCGAAAGCATTGCCTTCCAGACCAATCTGTTGGCCCTCAATGCGGCCGTGGAAGCCGCCCGCGCCGGTGAGCAAGGCCGAGGCTTTGCCGTCGTTGCCGCCGAGGTGCGCACCCTGGCCCAGCGCAGCGCCACCGCCGCCCAGGAAATCAACGGCCTGATTAACCAAACCCTGGCTGGCATTAATGAGGGCCATAACCGCATGCAACAGGCCGACACCACAATTGCACAAATGGTGCAGGCCACCCACAGCGTAGGCGGCTTGATTGATGAGGTCAGCCAAGCCACAGAGGCGCAAAACATGGGGGTGCAGCAGGTGAACCACAGCATCAACCAGCTAGAGCACATGACCCAGCAAAACGCCGCCTTGGCGCAAGAGTCCAGCGCCTCAGCGCAAATGCTGCACTCCAGCGTGCATGCGCTGGAGAAGTCTGTCGGCGTCTTCACCCTTTAAGCCCGGGCTTGGCGCGTGCAAACCCTGTCACAGCGACTGCAGCAGCTTGGCACAGGCACGCTGTACAGCGCCTTGGCGGGCCTGCAGCTCTTGCTGATTGTGTTGCTACTGGTGGTGTTTCAGCCCCTGCAAAGCCTGGATAACCGCTTGGGCGATGCCCTGTTGCGCTGGCACGCCCATAGCCGCCAGCCGCCCAGCGATGTGGTGCTGATTGATATTGACCAGCCCTCCCTGGTGAACCCAGACATGCTGGCCCTTGCCGGCACCTGGTCATGGCCGCGCGCCATCCATGCCGAGCTGATTGAGGCTCTGGCAGCCCATCAGCCCAGGGCGATTGTGCTGGACATCATCCTCTCCCCAGCCGATGCCCTGCGCCCTGACAACGATGCAGCCCTGGCCGAGGCGCTGGACTTTGAGCGCGCCTTTGTGCCCATGATTTTGCTGCCTGACTCTGAGCAGCAAGCCCCCCTGGCCCTGGCCCCCGAGGTCATGGGCATACGCCGTCTGCCCCACGCCCAAGAGGACGCGCGCTACGGCATTGATGCCCCCATTGCCCTGCCGCCCGAGCGCTGGCGCACCGGCTATATCAACTTCATCAAAGAAGCCGATGGCATAGGCCGCATGATTGAGCTAGGGCGTGATGTGCAAGGCTGGTGGCTACCCCACATGGTGGGGCGGGTGGCCGATGCCCTGAACCTGCCCAAGCCAGATCAGCCACTATGGCGCTTACATTGGTATGGTTCCAACTTCACACGCATCCCTTACGCACAGGCCTACTTGGCCTCGCAGTCCGAAGGGGCAGCCCTGCCTTTTGACCCCAAGGGCAAAATCATCGTCATAGGCTCCACCGCCAGCGGCTTGCTGGACTTTGTGCCGACTCCCCTTGATGCCACCACCCCAGGCCCGTTTGTTTTGGCAACGGCCCTAGCCAATCTGCAAGCCCAGGACTGGCTGGAGGAAGCCCCCACATGGGTAAATCCCGCACTGGCCCTAGCCCTACTGGCAGGCATTGCCCTGGCTTTTGTACGCAATATTTCGCCGCTAATGGCAGCAAGCTTCTACGGACTGGTCACGCTGCTGACCTTAGGGGTTGCAGCCAGTGCTTTACGCTGGGGGGTGTATTGGATGCCCGTCTCAGCCCTGAGCCTGGGGGCTTTAACGCTGCTGTCCTTTGGCGTGGTGGCCTCGCGCCTGGAAATGGCGCAGCGCCGCCATGTGCAAGCCATGTTCTCCCGTTTTTTAGACCCGCGCATCGTGGGCAATCTGGCCCAGCGCGGCAAAAGTGCGCAGGTGCAAGAGTCCACCAGTTGCGACATTAGCGTGCTGTTTACCGATATCCGGGGCTTTACCGCACTGTCAGAGCACCGCTCCCCAGAAGAGGTGGTGGCTTTGCTCAACCGCCACTTTGAAATTTTGGTGGATGTGGTGTTTCGCCACCAAGGCACTTTAGACAAATTCATTGGCGATGCCGTGATGGCGTTTTGGGGTGCCCCCATCGCCCAGGCCGAGCACCCCAAGCTGGCCGTGCAAGCCGCTTTGGATATGGCCGCCGCCATCCAGCAGCTCAATGCCCAGCTGCAACAAAGCCTGCCCCATGCGCCCAATCTTGAAATTGGCATTGGCGTACACAGCGGCGCGGCTGTGGTGGGCTTCTTGGGCACAGCCCAGCGGCTGGAATACACCGCCGTTGGCGATACGGTCAACCTCAGCAGCCGCATAGAGGGTTGCACCAAAGGGGTTGCGCCCATTCTGGTCTCTGAGGCTACCCGCCAAGCCTGTGGCGATGCGTTTGACTTTATCTCCCACGGGCAGTTTCACGTCAAAGGCCGTGGGCAAGCCGTTACGCTGTATGAGCCACGTGCCAAGCCAGTCTGACAAGGCCAATTTAGCAATCTGTCACAATAAGATACCTTTTTTCAATTTTTACCGCCACGCCATGACGATGTCTCCCTCCCACTCCATACGCTTGCTTCCTCGGCTTCGTGGGCTACTGCTTGGTCTGAAGGCTGGCCTCTTGGCCCTCGCTTTGCTGTGGGGCGGTGGCCCGGCCTTGGCGCAAGACCAAGCCACGCAGGTCAGCACCGCCACCACCTTGCGCGCCACCCCGGCCCTGAATGGGCGGGCGATTATGCAACTGCCCGTTGGCACCGCCCTACAGCGCCTGGAGCAAAAAGGCGGCTGGGCACAAGTACGCACGCAAAGCGGCCAAGCCGGCTGGGTGCGCGCCGCCCATTTGCCTGCTGCACCAGGCACAGCCCAGGGCAATAGCGGGGGCGGGGGCAATATCGTCACTGGCTTGGCAGGCTTGTTTACCGGTGCCAGCAGCACACCCACGGCCACCACGGGCACCCGAGGCATTGAGCGCCACGACCTCTCCCAATCCACCCCTGACCCTGCGGCGGTGGAGCAGCTAGAGCGCCATGCCGTCAGCCCCGCACAAGCCCAGCAATTTGCCCGCAGCGGCCAATTGCAAGCCCGCCCGATTGCCAAGGAGTAAGCCGCTATGTTCGCCCCCAAACTTCTGCCCTCCACCCCAGCGGCATCAGCACCCCAGCGCAGCCGTTGGGCCTTGTACAGCGCCACCGCAGCCCTGCTACTAAGCCTGAGTGCCTGCGAAACCATGCCCGGTGGCCAAGGGGCTGATGCCGGGCTGGGCAATGTCGTCACCGCCATTAGCGGGGTATTTGGCGGTAACGCTGGCGGCTCTGGCAACGGCATTCAAGAAATGGTGCAAGGCGCTAGCAGTGTTTTCAAAGACTACAGCGCCCAAGAGCAGCGTGTGCTAGGCCAGCAGTTTGCCGCTGTGTTGCTAGGCAGCTACCCCTTGCTGCGCAACAACGGCGCACAGCGCTACGTTAACCAGGTCGGTGCCTGGGTCGCCCAACAAGCTGATTTACCACGTGACGGCAATGGCCAGACCATCCAATACCAATGGCGTTTTGGGGTGCTCGATAGCAGCAGCATCAACGCCTTTGCCACGCCGGGCGGCTACGTGTTCATCACCAAGGGGCTATTGCAGCGCATGGAGTCTGAAGCCCAGCTGGCGGGCGTTCTGGGCCATGAAATTGCCCACGTGGTGCGTGGCCACTACCTCAAGGCCCTGAAAAAAGGCGGTGTCAGCCAAATCGCTGGCGGGCTGGTGATGCACAAGACCGGACAAAAGCAGCTCAACCAAGTCTTGGTCAATGCCGCACGCAATATTTACGCCAAAGGGCTGGATCAAAGCGATGAGTTTGATGCCGACCAATACGGCATGCTCTACGCTGCCCGCGCTGGCTATGCACCCGAAGGGCTGGCCAGCGTGCTAGAGCTGTATGCCGCCAACAGCACACAAAGCAATACGCCATTTAGCACTCTGCTGAGCACCCACCCCAACCCCAATACCCGCATAGACCGCTTGGCCCCTTTGCTGTCTCAACCGCAATACGCCCAAGCCGGGCGCGGCACCAACCCCAAGCGCTACCAGCAGATGCGCAGAACCCTCTAAAGCGGCCCCGTCACACCCGCCCTCAAGGAAATAGCACTATGACAAAGCCCCAAGCCATGCAGCGCCTGCTACAGCACCTAGAGAAGCTGCACCAAATTGGCACGGCCCTGTCACGCGAGCGCAATCTGCCCTCAGTGCTAGAGCTGATACTGGCCGCCGCCCAAGACCTGACGGGCGCTGATGGTGGCACCCTCTACCGCACCACCGAAGATGGCCAGGCCCTGCGCTTTACCATCCTGCATACGCGCAGCCTGAACCTGCACTACGGCGGCACCTCAGAACTACCCATTACCCTGCCCGACCTACCCCTGTACACAGAAGATGGCCGCTCTAATGAGCAACTGGTCGCCACCTACGCCGCCAACCATGACCAGTCGGTTGTGGTGGAAGATGCCTATTACCACCCAGATTTTCACTTCCACGGCACGCGCCAGTTTGACGAGCGCATGGGTTACCGCTCCAAGTCATTTTTGACCGTCCCCATGAAAAACCATGCCCAAGAACTCTTGGGCATGCTGCAACTCATCAACGCCATTGACCCACACACAGGCCAGGTACGCTCTTTCACCCAGGAAGACCAAAAGCTGGTGGAGTCCTTGGCCTCGCAAGCGGCCATCGTCATCAGCAACCATTTGTTGATTGAGCAGCTAGAGGCCTTGTTCACCTCCTTCATCAGCCTCATCAACACGGCGATTGATAAAAAATCTCCCTACACCCGTGGCCACTGCGAGCGCGTACCCGAGCTGACCATGATGCTGGCCGATGCCGCCCATGCCTGCCAGGAAGGGCCGCTGGCAGACTTTCACATGACGGCGCAAGACCGCCATGAGCTGCACATTGCCGGCCTGCTGCACGACTGCGGCAAAATCACCACCCCCGTGCATGTGGTGGACAAGTCCACCAAGCTGCAAACCATCTACGACCGCATCGAAACGGTGGACACCCGCTTTGAAGTGCTCAAGCGCGACGCTGAAATTGCCATGCTGCGCCAACAACTGGCCCTGCGCCCCTGCCAACAGCCCGAGGCTGAGGCCGAACTAGCCCAGACCTGCCAAGCCCAGCAAGAAACCCTCAACGCCGAGCGCGACTTTCTGCGCCACAGCAACCTGGGCAGCGAGGCCATGGCCGCCAGCGCCCAGGAGCGCGTGCGTGAGCTTGCCAAGCGCCACCAGTGGCAAGGCCCCAGCGGGGAAACACAGCCACTGCTGAATGAAGAAGAAGTGGAAAACCTCAGCATTCGCGCAGGCACCTTGAACGAGGCAGAGCGCGAAATCATCAAGCAGCACATTGATGTCACCATCGCCATGCTGGAGCAACTGCCCTGGCCCAAACACCTGCGCAATGTGCCGGAATACGCCGGCGGCCACCACGAGCGCATGGACGGCAAAGGCTACCCCCGAGGCTTGAAGCGCGAAGAAATGTCCTGGCAGGCACGCATGCTGGGTCTGGCCGATATTTTTGAAGCCCTGACCGCCGCCGACCGCCCTTACAAAGACCCTATGCCGCTCTCCCAGGCCCTGAGCATCATGGAAAAAATGGTCGCCAATGGCCATATTGACCCCGACTTGTTCCAAGTCTTCGTTAACCAGGGCGTGCATAAGCGCTACGCCCAAGCCTATCTATCACCAGAGCAGGCAAACGGATAAGCCAAAAAAAGCAAACGGACGAGGGAGCAGGCAGGTGCGGCTACTGGTGGAAACCACCATAAAAAACGGCTCAGAGTTGACGTTTACGTAAGCGACAATCTCTGCCATGAGCAGCTCCAACACCCTTCTTTGGCCAGAAATGCGCCTGCTTGAGCGCAATTGGCTCTCATCCAACAACATTGTTTTTACGGGCCAGCACAGCGCCGTGGTCGATACCGGCTACTGCTCCCAAGCGCAGGACACTGTGCAACTCGTGCAGCAGGCCCTGTCGGGCCAGGCGCTGGGCAGCATCATCAACACCCATTTGCACAGCGACCACTGCGGCGGCAATGCCGCCCTGCAAGCCGCCTACCCCGCAGCGCACACCTGGATCGCCCCCGGTCAAGCCGAACATGTACGCAATTGGAACCCCGAGGCCCTGAGCTACACCCCCACTGGCCAGCACTGTCCACAGTTCCGTGCCGATGGCGTACTGCAACCCGGCAGCAGCATCATGCTGGGCGAGCGCCCTTGGCAAGTCCATGCCGCGCCAGGGCATGACCCGCACTCCATCATCCTGTTCGAGCCTGAGCG
>CAZMMM010000093.1:1703-7004 GCA_964567385.1 uncultured Comamonas sp. | reverse complement strand
CCAGGTCAAAACCCCGCAGTGGATGGTGGATCGTCTGGCGCGTTGTGGCCAGCGTTCGGTGTCGCCGCTGGTGGATATTTCCAACTACGTGATGTTTGAACTGGGTCAACCCAGCCATATTTTTGACCTCGACAAAATCCAGGGCGGCCTGCAAGTGCGCTGGGGCAAAGCCGGTGAACAACTGGAATTGCTCAACGGCAACACCGTTACCGTGGATGCGGAAGTTGGTGTCATTGCCGACGAGCGCGGCTTGGAATCGCTGGCCGGCATCATGGGCGGCGAAGCCACAGCGGTTTCCGATGCAACGCGCAATATCTATATCGAAGCCGCTTTCTGGTGGCCGAAGGCGGTGGCGGGGCGTTCGCGCCGCTTTAACTTTTCGACCGATGCAGGCCATCGTTTCGAGCGCGGCGTTGACCCTGCCCACACCGTGCAAGTCATCGAACGCATTACCGCGTTAGTGCTGGAGATTTGCGGCACGCCCGAAACAAGCTGCGGCGTGATGGACGACCAGCAGCCCAATATGCCCACGCCCAAGCCGGTACAACTGCGCGTAGCACGGGCGGCCAAGGTCATCGGTATGCCCGTCACCGAGCAGCAATGCGTAGATGCCCTGAACGGCCTGGGGCTACCCGCCCAAGGCAAAGACGGCGTAGTGACGGTGACTGCCCCCACCTTCCGCTTCGACATCAATCTTGAAGAAGACCTGATTGAAGAAGTCGCCCGCATGATTGGCTACGACAAGCTGCCCACTAGCAAGCCGCTGGCTCCGATTGCGCCCAAGCTGCCTGCTGAAAGTCGCCGTAGCGCCTTTGCTGTGCGCCGTCTGCTGGCGGGGCTGGGCTATCAGGAAACCATCAACTTCAGCTTTGTAGAAGAAAAATGGGAGCATGAACTGGCGGGTAACACCAACCCCATCCAGTTGCTGAACCCCATTGCCAGCCAATTGAGCGTGATGCGTTCTTCCTTGCTGGGTTCTTTGCTGCAAGTGCTCAAGTTCAACCTCGACCGCAAAGCCCCCCGCGTGCGCATGTTCGAGTTGGGGCGTGTCTTCTGGAAAGACGACAGCATTACCGACAGCGACACCAGCGTCAAAGGCTTTGCCCAGCCCATGCGCGTGGCGGGTTTGGCCTATGGCGCAGCCCAGCAACTGCAATGGGGTGTGTCCGAAGCGAAGGTTGACTTCTTCGATGCCAAGGGCGATGTCGAGGCGCTGCTGGCCCCCCTGCGCCCCAGCTTTGAACCTGCCGAGCATCCCGCCATGCACCCAGGGCGCTGCGCCCGTGTGCTGCTGGATGGAAAGGCCATAGGCTTTGTTGGCGAGCTGCACCCCAAATGGCGACAGCAATGGGATTTGCCGCAAGCGCCCGTGCTGTTTGAGTTGGATTTGGACGCTGTGCTTCAGCGCCCCGTACCGGTGTTTGCGCCGGTCTCCAAACACCAAATGGTGGAGCGTGATATTGCCGTGGTGGTTAAAGAGGCGGTCAGCCATGACCAGGTGATGCAGGCGGTGCAGGGTGCAGAAGCTGCCGCGCCTTTGCTGCGCTCGGTTGTGCTGTTTGACGTTTTCCGCCCCAAAAAGCTCAAGGCCGGCGAAGAAGCCGCTGCCGGTGCTTTGGCGCAGGATGAGAAAAGCCTGGCGCTGCGCCTGCGCCTGGGGCGTGATGACGCTGCCTTGGTGGATGCAGATATCGAAGCGGCGATGCAAGCCGTGGTGACTGCCTTGGCTGCCCAGGTGGGCGCAAAGTTGCGAGGTTAAACCATCATGGAAAAGGCAAAGTCATTGAAAGCGGTGGTGCCAGCTGATGGGCTACTGCCCGCCAAGCAAGCTAGCTTGCCCACCCTGACCAAGGCCGAGCTGGTTGATAGCTTGTTTGAGCAGATGGGCATGAACAAAGCCGAAGCCAAGCAGGTGGTCGATGGCTTTTTTGACCTGATGCAGGAATGCCTGGCCCAGGGGGAAGAGGTCAAAGTCTCTGGCCTAGGCAGCTTTCAGGTGCGTGACAAAGCCCCACGCCCTGGGCGTAACCCGCGCACAGGGGCATTAGTGCCGATTGATGCGCGCCGAGTGGTAGTGTTTCACGCCAGCACCAAGTGCAAAGCGCTGCTGCAAGACCCCGAGGCTCTTGAAGGACTGGACGCTGAGTAAGACTTCGCTTCCGTATTTGCAAAATACAGAGCCAGGCCGTGTTATACTTCAATCTTTCGGCGTGTAGCGCAGCCTGGTAGCGCACTTGCATGGGGTGCAAGGGGTCGCGAGTTCGAATCCCGCCACGCCGACCAGTACAAGAAAAGGGACTACAGATTACCTGTAGTCCCTTTTTTCGTTTGTCCTTACTGGTTGTCTTATTGGAAGAAAAAACCAAGGCCGCGCCTGCCCACATTCGCGATGAGATTGCAACACGTTCTTGGGAAAAGCGGCCTGAGCGCCCTAGCCAGAAGCCTCAAGCTGTAAAAGACAGCTCCTGCCAGCCAGACAGATCTTTGGAAGACAGGGGCTGCATCCTGCTACGCTATAGCCCAGTACCACAAGCCTTTGCCAGCAATAACTGGGACTGGCCTATAGAAGAGCAAAGCCTACATGGATCACACAACACACAACAAAATTGTCAGCTTTATTTGGGCAATTGCCGATGACTGCCTGCGCGATGTTTTTGTTCGCGGCAAGTACCGTGATGTCATCTTGCCGATGTTCGTCATGCGGCGCTTGGATTGCCTGCTGGAGCCTTCCAAGGAGGCTGTCCTAGAGGAGGTGCGCTTTCAGCGGGATGAGGCTGAGATGGTAGAGCTTGACCCGCATGGCCTGCGTGACGCATCAGGCTACGTGTTCTACAACACCTCTCATTTTACGCTGAAGTCTTTGCTGGGCAACCCATCCCAGCTAGAAGCCAATCTCAGGAACTACCTAGACGGCTTTTCAGATAACGTAAAGGAAATCATTGAGAAGTTCGATCTGCGCAATCAGATACGAAAAATGGCGCAGTCTGACGTGCTGCACAACGTCATTGAGAAGTTTGTTTCCGAAGAAATCAACCTCAGCCCCATAGACCGCAAAGATCCAGAAGGGCGAACCCTGCCAGGGCTGTCCAACCTTGGCATGGGCTATGTCTTTGAAGAGCTCATCCGTAAGTTCAACGAAGAAAACAACGAGGAAGCAGGCGAGCACTTTACGCCCCGTGAAGTGATTAAGCTGATGACGAATCTTGTTTTCATCCCCGTCAAAGACCAGCTACCCAACCCCTTGACCATCTACGACCCTGCTTGCGGCAGCGGAGGGATGCTTACCGAATCACAAGACTTCATCACCGACCCAGAAGGTGAGATTCAAGCCCAGGTGGGCGTATTCCTCTACGGCAAAGAGGTCAACCCTGAGACCTACGCTATCTGCAAGTCTGACATGATGATTAAGGGCAACGACCCAGAAAAAATCAAGTTTGGTTCCACGTTGGCCACCAACGAGTTTGCAGGAACACGCTTTGACTTCATGTTGACCAATCCGCCCTATGGCAAGAGCTGGAAGACAGAGCAAAAATACATCATCGACGGCAAAGACGTTATCGACAACCGCTTCCTTGTAAACCTTGCAGACTACACAGAGGAATACTTCGACTTCTACCCAGCCATTCCGCGCTCTTCAGATGGGCAACTACTTTTTATGATGGAGATGGTGGGCAAGATGAAGGGGCGCAGTGACAGCCCTATGGGTTCACGCATTGCGTCGGTGCATAACGGCTCGGCCCTGTTCACTGGGGATGCTGGTAGCGGCGAGAGCAATATCCGCCGGCACATCATCGAAAACGACTACCTGGAAGCCATCATCCAGCTACCCAACAACCTGTTCTACAACACAGGCATTACCACCTACGTCTGGCTACTGTCTAACAACAAGATGCCAAGCCGCAAAGGTAAGGTGCAGCTGATTGACGCGAGCAGCCTCTACCAAAAGCTGCGTAAAAACCTGGGGGAGAAAAACTGCGAGTTCACCGAAGAGCACATTGCCCAGATAACCCAGCTCTACCTCAGCATGCCCAACGAGGGCATTTCTAAAGTCTTTAACAACCGAGATTTTGGCTACTACAAGGTCACAGTAGAGCGCCCGCTGAGGCTGGCCGCCCAGTTCACCCCAGAGCGCGTTGCCACCCTACGCTTTACCCCCGCCATGCAAGACATCATGGCGTGGGTGTACGACAAATACGGCGATGAGGTGTACACCAACCTCAAGGAGCATGTCCCCGCCATTGAAGCGCACTTGGAGCGCGAAGAAATTGTGCTCTCAGCCAGAAACCGCAAAGAGCTGCTTTCCCCAGCCGCCTGGCTAGAGCAGCGCGAAGTGCTGCAAACAGCGCAGCAACTGGCAGAAAGCATTGGCGGTGCTGAGTTCCTAGACTTCAACCAGCTGGATGGCATCGTCAACAAAGCCCTCAAAGCCCTCAAAGCCCTAGACCTGAAGATGACTGCCGCTGTGCGCAAGCAAATCCTCAATGCCGTGTCCTGGCGTGATGAGCGTGCCGAGAAGGTGATTAAGAAAGCTCACAAGCTCACACCTGCTAAGTTGGCCGACCTGCTCACCCAGCTAGGCACTAGCCAAGACCTGCTCCAAGACTATGGCTACACCCCAGCAGCGGCGGCTGGTGAATACATCGAGTACGAAGCCGATAGCGAGCTGCGCGATACTGAAAACATCCCCTTGGCAGCAGATACCAGCCTGCCCGCTTCGCAAGTGATCCATGCTTACTTCTTGCGCGAGGTGCGCCCGCATGTAGAAGATGCCTGGCTAGCCATCGACAAAACGGTGATTGGCTACGAAATCAGCTTTAACAAGTATTTTTACCAGCACAAGCCCTTGCGTAGTTTGGAAGAAGTCACAGCAGAAATTTTGGCGCTGGAGGCTGAAACTGATGGCTTACTTAAGCAGTTGGTGAGTTTTGTGGGAAACAGCAAATGAGAACGATGGTCACGGGAGGGGAGCGACTATGTTGAATCAACTCCATATGAGCGGCGTTGGCCCTGCAAAAAATCTGACTATCGACTTCAAGCCTCGCTTGAACTTTCTTACAGGTGACAACGGTCTAGGCAAAAGCTTTGTCCTTGATGTTGCTTGGTGGGCCTTAACACGCACATGGGCGCGTGGCATCATGGCAACGCCACGCCAAGACGCAAATGAATCTGGCATTGGCTACAGCTATACAGGAAGCAGCGGTGATGACTACACAGGCGAGCGCTCTTTCGATCACGCAGCGCAGCAGTGGTTGATACGTAAGGGCCGTCACGCCATCCCCGGCGTAGTGATTTATGCCGGTG
>CAZMMM010000093.1:0-1693 GCA_964567385.1 uncultured Comamonas sp. | reverse complement strand
CCCGCTCGTAACTACTGGAAAGGCGATAAAGGTGAAGCCGTCACCCCGAATCGTCCGCGCAGCTTTGACTTTACCCCTGAACAGGTATGGAGCGGATTACAAGCAAGTGATGGCAAGACCCAGCTATGCAATGGACTGCTGCATGACTGGGTGCTTTGGCAGGAAGGAAGGAAAGCTGCCTTTGATGATCTGGTGAAGGTGCTGGATGCACTATCGCCATCGGGCGTTGAGAAGATCCAGCCCGGTACGCCGATGCGCGTGGGAGATAGCGTTCAAGACCTGCCGTCACTTCGTATGCCATACGGACAAGATGTGCCCCTGCCACATGCTTCTGCTGGTATGCGCAGGATTGCCGCACTTGCCTATCTGCTGGTCTGGACTTGGCGAGAGCATCAACTAGCGTGCAAACGCTTCCGAGTGAGCCCCGCACAAGAAATCATTTTTTTGGTGGATGAGATTGAGTGCCATCTTCACCCACAATGGCAGCGCCGTATTGTTCCTGCATTGCTGAATGTGATGGATGCGCTGACTGGCTCCCGCGATGTTCCCGTTCAATTACTGGCTGCGACCCATTCCCCATTAGTGCTGGCTTCGGTGGAGCCTAGCTTCAACCCAGAGCAGGATTGCATCTGGGACTTTGATCTCGTTGGCAACGAAGTAGAGGCACGCCTCTACCCTTGGGTGCGCAAAGGGGATGTCAACGCTTGGCTGGCATCTGAGGTATTCAACCTGAAAGAGCCGGTGTCCGTGCAAGCGGAAGAGGCGCTAGCTCTTGCACGTGCTTTTCTGCTGACAACGACAAAGGCAAATAATGCCCTTTCTGCCGAGCAAATCACACAGATGCAGAGCATTGATGGCCAACTTCGTGCCAGCCTGGGCGAGCTGGATCCGTTCTGGATTCGCTGGAGCCAGTTCCGTGAGCGGCTGGAGGGGCGTGCATGATCCGTGTGGAACAAGCCCCAGAACCAGCAGACTTCGACAGCAAGGTCAGGCAGCCAGGCTTGCGCGCCATAGCAGAGCTAGTAGGTGATCCCACGCTACCCAAGCGGCCAGGCAGAAAAAGAGCAGTCGTTGCTACCTCGCGGGAGGCCATACCCGTCGACAAGTTTCCTGCGCTTTGGATTAAGGCGCTGCCTGAGCTGCTTGAAGCCTATGGCCGCGTGTGCGCCTATATGAGCTTCTACATTGAACCCGTAACCGGTGCTGCATCAGTCGATCACATGCTGCCCAAGTCGCTCCACTGGCAGGAGGTTTATGAATGGTGCAACTACCGCCTAGCCTGTGCGCGAATGAACAGCCGTAAGAACGACTATCGGGACGTGCTCGACCCATTCGAGATTGAAGGCGACTGGTTCCGCATTGAGTTGGTCGGGTATCAGGTCATCCCTGCCGCGCAGTTGCCCGCAGACATTGAGGCACAGGTTCAGGCCACCATTGATCGACTCAAGCTCAATGACTACGAATGCCTGAAATTGCGTGAAGCCTATGCAACGGCATATCAGCAAGGAGACATCAGCCAGCACTTTTTACGCCAGCGAGCACCATTTCTGGCGCGAGAGATTGAACGAGCAAGCCCTTGGGAGGTGGTGTGATGCAGCGGTATGAGAGCTACAAGCCTAGCGGGGTGAAATGGCTTGGGGATGTGCCTGCGCATTGGGAGGTTCGCCCCGGCTTCACCTGCTTCAAAGAAAAC
>CAZMMM010000092.1:0-7006 GCA_964567385.1 uncultured Comamonas sp. | reverse complement strand
GTGCTGGTTCCCGGCAGCGGCACCTTCGGCATGGAAGCCGTCGCCCGCCAGTTTGCCAATCGCGCCAAGGTGCTGGTGGTGCGCAATGGCTGGTTCAGCTACCGCTGGAGCCAGATTTTTGACGTAGGCGCTTTGGGCGGCGAGGCAGTGATTTGCCAAGCACGCCAAATCGTGCCGGAAGGCGGTAGCCGTACCCAAGCACCCTGGCAGCCCTGCCCGGCAGACGAGGTGGCCGCCACCATTCGCGCTGAAAAGCCGCAAATCGTTTTTGCCCCCCACGTAGAAACCGCCAGCGGCATGATGCTGACGGACGATTACCTCAAAACCATCAGCGCCGCCGCGCACGAGGTGGGCGCATTGGTGGTGCTGGACTGCGTGGCCTCCGGCGCGATGTGGGTGGATATGCGTGAAACCGGCGTGGACGTGCTGATTTCTGCCCCGCAAAAGGGCTGGAGCAGCTCGCCTTGCTGCGCGATGGTGATGATGAGTGAACGCGCCCGCACCGCGATTGAAGAGACGCAAAGCTCCAGCTTCTCGTGCGACCTGAAAAAGTGGATGCAGATTGCCGAAGGCTACGAACAAGGCCAGCACGCCTACCACACCACCATGCCCACCAACGCCCTGGTGGAGCTGCGCGACGTAATGCTGGAAACGCGCAACTACGGCTTTGCCAAAGTGCGCGAAGAGCAAATGGAGCTAGGCCGCCAGGTACGCGCCCTGCTGCAAGAATTTGGCTACCCCAGCGTAGCCGCGCCGGGCTGGGAAGCACCGGGCGTGGTCGTCAGCTACACCACCGACCCGGGCATTCAAAGCGGCAAGAAGTTTTTGGCGCTGGGCTTGCAAACCGCCTCGGGTGTGCCGCTGCAATGCGGGGAAGGGGCGGATTTCTCCACCTTCCGCATCGGCCTGTTTGGGCTGGAAAAATGGCACAACGTAGAGCGCACCGTCGGCCACCTGCGCACCGCCTTGAGCGCTGTGGCCGCCGAACAAGCGCCTGCCACCGAAGCCGCACTAGCCTAAGCAGCCGCTATGCCTGAGCCTGCCACTGCCGCCGCTCTCCCACAGGCGCAATTTGCCGTTGGTATTGACCTGGGAACCAGCCACTGCGCACTGGCCTATGCGCCTTTGCAATCGGCTGGGCAGAGCGCTATCAGCCTGCTGCCCATCCCCCAGCGCAGCAATGCCGCTGAGGTGCAGGCGCACAGCCTGCTGCCCTCCATGCGCTATCAGGCGGGCAGTAGCGAGCTGGGTCATGCTTGGCAACAACCCTGGCCTCCTCTGGGCAGTAGCGAGGCCGCGCCCGCCGTTCTCGGCCACTGGGCGCGAGAGCTGGGCGCAAGCCACCCGCAGCGCCTAGTCGCCAGCGCCAAAAGCTGGTTATCCCACGCCGCAGTCGATAGAACCGCACCCATCCTGCCCTGGGGCACGGGGGCGGATGTGGCCAAAATCTCCCCCTTGGAAGCCAGCGCCGCCTACCTAGCGCATCTGCGCACCGCCTGGGATGCCGCCCACCCGCAAGCGCCGCTGCACCAGCAGCAAGTGGCTTTGACCGTGCCCGCCTCCTTTGACGAGGGCGCAAGAGCCTTAACCCTGGAAGCCGCCCGCCTAGCCGGTTTACCCCCAGTGCAATTGCTGGAAGAGCCTAAAGCCGCCTTCCACGACTGGCTACTGCTGCAAGGCGATGCGCTAGCCGCACAACTAGCCACTAGCGAGCTGGTGTTGGTAGTGGATGTAGGCGGCGGAACCACCGACCTGACCCTGATTGCCGTAGAGCCGCCCGCGCCCGACCAAACCTTGCCCCGTTTAACGCGCATTGCCGTTGGCGAGCACCTGATGCTGGGCGGCGACAACATGGATTTAAGCCTCGCCCACCAGCTAGAGCCGCGCTTTACCCAAGCGGGCGAGCGCCTGCCGCCTGCCCGCTTTGCCCAACTGGTGCAGCGCTGCCGCAAGGCCAAAGAGCAGTTGCTGGCAGAAGATGCGCCCGAATCCCTGGCCGTCACCCTGCTGGGTGGTGGCTCGCGCCTGCTGGCGCAAACACGTAGCTGCCCCTTGAGCCGCGCCCAGGTGCAGGACATGGTGGTGGAAGGCTTTTTCCCCCTGGTCGCCGCCGATGCCACGCCCCAGCGCAGCCGCTCTGGCTTGCGTGGGCTGGGGCTGCCCTATCCGCAAGATGCCGCCATCACCCGCCATTTGGCAGAATTTTTGCGCCAGCACAGCCCCCAGCGCTGGCCGGATACGGTGCTGCTTAACGGCGGCGTGTTCCACGCAGCGGCCTTGCGCCAGCGCCTGTCTGAGCAACTGGCGCAGTGGCGCGGCCAGCCCGTGCGCGTATTGCACAATCCCCACCCAGATTGGGCGGTGGCACGTGGCGCTTGCGCCCATGCCCTGGCGCAGCGCAGCCCCCAGGCACTGCCACGCATTGAAGGCGGCGCTGCCCGCAGCTACTGGCTGGCATTGCCCAGCAGCAGCAAAAAAGGCCAAAACACAACCGCGCCCCAAGCCATCTGCCTGCTACCACGCGGCACACCCGAAGGCGTGGTGCTGCGCCTGACTGGGCGGCGCTTTGCCCTGCAACTGGGGCAGGCCGTGCGCTTTAACCTGCTCGCTCGCAACCAGGGCGAGGCCAAAGCCGGCGAGCTAGCCACCATCAGCGGCGCAGGCTGGGTGGAATTACCGCCCATTGCCGAGGTGCTGCGCAGTACAGCCGGGCAACACAGCAAGCGCGTAGAAGTCCAACTGCAAGCCAGCATGAGCGAAGTCGGCACGCTGGAAGTGCGCTGCACACAGCTAGACAGTGAAGAAAGCGAAAGCACAGGCGCAAAGCAGGAACCGTCTTGGCTACTGCCCTTTAACGTGCGCGGCGCTATCGGCGCACATACGGATACGGATGCAGATAGCACCGACAGCGCTCAATCCGCCCCATCAGCAGAGGTAGATACCCACCCCCAACTGCCCCAAGCGCTGGCCTTGGTTGAACGCATTTTTGGCAGCCAGGCGCAAGAAGTCAGCAGCAAAGAAGTGCGCCAATTACGCGCCAGCCTGGAAAAGCTGCTGGGCACACGCGAAGGCTGGCCGCTGCCCCTGCTGCGCCAACTGCTCGATGCCCTGCTAGAGCGCAGCCGCCGCCGCAGGCGCAGCGCCGAGCATGAACGCGTGTGGCTCAACCTCACGGGCTGGTGCTTGCGCCCTGGGCTGGGCAGCCAGCTGGATGCCTGGCGTATGGAGCAGCTATGGGCGCTGTACGAGCAAGGCTTGGCACACAGCAAAGAAGCTGCCAACTGGACGGAATGGTGGGTGCTGTGGCGCAGAGTTGCCCCCGGCCTGAACGAAGCCCAGCAAATGCAGGTGCTGGAAGCCGTGGCCGCCAGTATGCAAAAAACCGTACAGCGCAACGCCAAAGCACGCTGGGGCAGTTATGACGACATGCTGCGCCTGCTGGCCGCGATGGAGGCCGTGCCCTGGGAATACCGCCAGGAAATGGGGCAATGGATGCTCAAACGCCTGCAGCGCCCCGATGAACCTGCCCCTACCTGGTGGGCCATTGGCCGCTTGGCCGCCCGCCAGCCCCTGGCAGCGAATGCCCATTTGGTGATGCCGCCCAGCGCCGCCCGTGAATTTTTAGATGCCTGCCTAGCGCAAGACTGGCGCAAAAACGAACATGCCATGTTTGCCGCCGTGCAAATCACCCGCATGACTGGCGAGCGCAGCCTGGACTGGGACGCAGCCACCCGCACCCAAGTGCTGGCCAAGCTGCAAGCCAGCGGCGCACCCCAGCGCTGGCAAGACTTGGTGCAAAGCGTGCAAGCACTCGATGCCCAAGACCAGCAGCGCAGCCTGGGCGAAAGCCTGCCGCCAGGGTTGGTACTGTTGTAGGAGCAGCCTTACATCGCCTTGATGCGCGGGTAGAACTCCACGTTCTCCTGCTGAATGCGCTGGTACAGGGCGCGTAGGACGATATTGGCATCGTCACGAAAGCCTTCCGGATCCTTGCGTAGTCGCTCTGCCGTATTCCAGCGGCGGGCAAAGCCTTCAAAGGCTTGGGCAATCGGCCCCATATTGGTTTGAAACGTCTTGCCCAACTGCGCCAGCTCGGCATTGCCGCTGCGCTGCAAGGCGGGGTAGAGGGCTTGGTCTTCTATCGCCAAGTGCAGTTTGATGGTGCTGCCTATGGCAATAACGCCCTCGGCAATGGCTTGGGCGTTGGCCGCCACGCCTGCCTGGCTGAGTTTGCGCAAGCTGATAATGCTTTGCAAAATGGTGACGTGCTGTTGTTGGTACTTGTCAATGTTCATGGCTTTGCCGGTTCAAAACAAAAAAATACCCACACAGGGCACCGATGCAGGTGCGCACCTTAAACCAATATTTATAAAACACCTTATCACTTTGGCCTGTCGGGTTTTTGCCCCCTGGCTATGCTCTAAGCTATGAATCAGCCCATCTCCCCCCCCTTTGGCCAGCCAAGCACCCCCACCCCCTCTAGCCCTCCTGGCTGGCCGGTGTTGCGTTTAGGGTTTCGGCCTTTTTATCTGCTGGCAGCCTTATTGGCCTGCGTGACTGTGCCGCTATGGATTGCCGTGTTCCTGGGCTATATGCCCTGGTCACAACCCATACCCGCCTTGCTGTGGCATGGGCACGAGATGCTGTTTGGCTTTGCCGGTACGGTGGTAGCGGGGTTTTTGCTTACTGCGGTGCGTGCCTGGACGGGGCTTGATACCCCACGCGGCCCGGCGCTGGGGGTGTTGGTGCTGCTATGGCTGGCCGCACGCCTGGCGGCGGTATGCGCCCCTTATGGGGTATTTGCTGTAGTGGACATGCTGCTGCTACCCGCCGTGGCCCTGCTATTGATGCGGGTGCTGCTACAAGCCAAAAACACGCGCAATATGCCGCTGATGGGGCTGCTGCTGCTTATGACGCTGGCCAACGGGCTGTTTCACTTCTGGGCTTTAGAGCGCCCAGACTTGGCCACCCAAGCCCTGTACGCGCAGCTAGGGCTGGTGCTGATTGTGGTGACTGTGATTACTGGCCGCGTGGTGCCGCTGTTTACTAAAAACGTCACCCCCGGGCTGGTGATTACCCCCTCACGCTGGGTAGAGCGAGCGCTGGTGCCCACCACCGCACTGGCCTTGCTGCTGTGGGTCTGCCAAGCCTCAGGGCCGCTGGTGGCCGCTTTGAGTGGGCTGGCCGCCCTGCTGCATGCGGTGCGCCTGTGGCGCTGGAGCCCTTGGGTCACTTTGAAGCGCCCCATTCTGTGGGTGCTGCACCTGTCTTACGCCTGGATGGCGCTGGGCTTTGCCCTGCTGGCCGCTGCCACGCTAGGGCTGGTTGCCATCAGCTTTGCCGTACACGCCCTGGCTGTAGGGGTGATTGGCGGCCTGATTATTGGCATGATGACGCGCACCGCACGCGGGCATACAGGCCGCCCCCTGGTGGCTTCGCGCACCGAAACGCTGGCCTACGCCTTGGTGCTGCTAGCCGCTGTAGTGCGGGTGCTGCTGCCTATTGCCCTGCCAGCCACCTATGTGCGCGCTTTAGAGATTTCTGCCACCTTGTGGGCGCTGGGCTTTGTGCTGTATCTGTGGGTGTACACCCCTTGGCTACTGAGCACCCGTTTGGATGGCAAAGATGGTTAAGTTGATTTTGGTATTTGATAACCGTTGAAAGAAAGGACTTGCTCCCATGAGTAATGTGATTGACGTTCGCACGATTGCCCCCCGCCAGCGCCATGTGCAAATTTTTGGCCTGTTTGACGCGCTGGAGACTGGCCAGTCCTTCACCCTGGTGAATGACCATGACCCCGTGCCCCTGCGCTTTCAACTGGAATCCCGCGCCCCTGGGCAGTTGCAGTGGGCGTATGACAAGGCTGGCCCCGATGTGTGGCAGGTAGTAATTACCAAGCAAAGCCAGGATATGAAGGCCGCTGCTGCTGCGGGCCATTGCTGTGGCTCTTGCGGTTAATCGCCACTTTGCACGACAAAAAGCGCTCTGGGTTCAGAGCGCTTTTTTCATAGCTGAGGCATCAACCAACGCTAACCCTACTGACAGCGCTGGCGCAAATGCGCCAAAGCCTCTTCCACCTGGTCAATCAAGACCAGGCAAAGGTCACCGGCTTGCAGGCGCTCCAGGGCGTGGTCTATGGCAGCAAATTCGCCGTGAATTTCGGTGCTATAGCGGGTGCGCTCTGCGTCCTCTAAGCCTTGGCGCAGCAGGGCCAGCACCTCCCCATCAGCGCGGCCACGCTGGCAGGCATCTTGGTAGAGGATGACCTCATCAAACGCTGCGCCCAGAATGCGGGTTTGCTCGGTCAGGTCTTCGTCCCGGCGGTCGCCTGCGCCGCTGATGACTACGCTGCGTTTATTCGCGGGCATGGCCTCCACCGCCTGCACCAGGGCGCGGATGGCATCGGGGTTGTGGCCATAGTCGGCAATGATGGTGGCACCACGGTAGTCCATCACATTAAAGCGGCCTGGGGCATTGGCGCTGTCGTTATGAAAGCTGGCCAAGCCACGGCGTACCACCTCCCAGGGCAGGCCCGCTGCCCAAGCCGCACCAATAGCGGCCATGACGTTATCCACCTGAAAGCCAATGCTGCCCCCGTAGGTGATAGGAATATCTGCCAGGGCAAAGCGCTCTTGCACAGCCCCCTCGGCGGCGACGATGCAGCCTTTGTCTGCATCCACATACACCACGCGCTGGCCCTGGGCGCGGTGGGTAGCCATGACGGGGTGGTGGCGCTCCGCACCAAAAAATACCACCTGGCCCGTGCAGAACTGGGCCATGCGTGCCACGCGGGGGTCTAGGGCGTTGAGCACGGCGTAGCCGCTGGGGGCGACGTTTTGCACAATCACGCGCTTTAAGACCATCACATCTTCTACCGTGGTGATGTAGTTCAGCCCCAGGTGGTCGCCCTCGCCCACATTGGTGACTACGGCCACTTGGCAACGGTCAAAGCCTAGCCCTTCGCGCAGCAGGCCGCCGCGTGCGCATTCCAGCACAGCGGCATCCA
>CAZMMM010000091.1:3321-7054 GCA_964567385.1 uncultured Comamonas sp. | reverse complement strand
TGCGCGGCATTCGCGAAGTAACCGATATTGTGGAAAAAGAGATGTACTCCTTTGAGGACAAGCTCAACGGCGAACACCTCACCCTGCGCCCCGAGGGCACGGCCAGCCTGGTACGCGCCACGGTAGAACACAACCTGCTGTATGACGGTGGCAAGCGCATGTGGTACATGGGGCCGATGTTCCGCCACGAGCGTCCCCAGCGCGGGCGCTATCGCCAGTTTCACCAAATCGGCGCGGAAGCCCTGGGGTTTGCCGGTGCAGAGGTCGATGCAGAGCTGATTTTGCTGGCCATCACCCTGTTTGAGCGCATTGGCCTGCAGCCTTCGCAATGGCGTTTGGAAATCAACAGTCTGGGGCAGCCCGCCGAGCGCCAGGCACACCGCGCCGCCCTGATCGCCTACCTAGAGCAGCACCAGGAGCAGTTGGACGAAGAGGCCAAGCGCCGCATGTACGCCAACCCCTTGCGTGTGCTGGACACCAAAAACCCCGCCATGCAAGCGCTGGCCAATGCCGCGCCCAAGCTGCTGGACTATCTGTGCGAGGAATCGCTAGCCCACTTTGAGCAGCTCAAAGCCCTGCTGGATGCCAATGGTGTGGCTTGGACAGTCAACCCCCGCCTGGTGCGCGGCCTGGATTACTACAACCTCTCGGTGTTTGAGTTTGTGACTGACTTGCTGGGCGCGCAAGGCACGATTTGCGCTGGTGGGCGTTATGACTATCTGGTCGAGCAAATTGGCGGCAAAGGCGCACCGGCAGTCGGCTGGGCGCTGGGCGTGGAGCGCGTACTAGAGCTGGTTAAAGAGCTGGGCACAGCTATGCCCCAGCCGCGTTTGGATGCTTACGCCATCGTGCCCGATGCTGTGGCGCTGCCCCAGGCACTGCAAACTGTGATGGCGCTGCGCCGTGCTGGTGTGGCGGTGCAAATGCACGCCAGCGGTAAAGATGGCCTGGGCAGCATGAAGTCGCAGTTCAAAAAGGCCGATGCCTCGGGCGCACATTACGCCCTGATTTTTGGCGGCGATGAACTGGCGCGTGGTGAAGTCACCGTCAAAGCCCTGCGCCAAGGCGGTGCAGAGCAGGGCGCTGATAGCCACCAAGATAGCCAGCCCCAGCAACAGGCTTACCCCTTGGCCGATGTGGCGCAGTGGGCAGCACGCCTACAATAAGCGGTTGATTTCAGCACTGCTCGCCTTTTTGGATGTGAGCGGTGCTGGTGGTTTCTATAGTTTTATTTTTGATAGCAGGCATTTATGGCAACGCATTTGGATCTGGAAGAACAAGAACAGATAGCCCAGCTTAAGCACTTCTGGAATCAATGGGGCACACCCATTACCAGCGTGTTGGTGGTCGTGCTGGGAGGCTTTGCAGCCTGGAACGGCTGGAACCTGTGGCAGCAGCGCCAGGCAGCACAGGCCGCAGGCTTGGCTGATGCGGTGGCCGTGGCCATCCAAAGCCAAAACCAGCAGCGTGTGCAGCAGGCGTTTGCGGACTTGACCAATCAGTACGGCAAAACCATACAAGCCAGCCAAGCGGCTTTGCAAGCAGCGCAGGCCGCCCAAAGCAACCAGCAACCAGAGCAGGCTAAGGTCGCTTTGCAATGGGCGGTAGAGCATGCCCAAGATCAAGGCTATCAGGACGCTGCCAAGCTGCGTCTGGCGGCCTTGCTCATCCAAGAGAAAGATTTGGATGCTGCCGCCAGCCTGTTGCAAGGTAATTTCAGCGCTGAGTTCAAGCCCTTGGCTATTGACCGCATGGGGGACGTGCTACAGCTCCAGGGCAAAACCCAGGAAGCCATTGCCGCCTACCAGCAAGCGTGGAAGCAGCTGGATGACCGCCTGCAGTACCGCGCCTTGGTGGGCTATAAGCTCAATGCCCTGGGTGTTTCCACCTCTACAGCCGGTTAATCACAAAGGTTGAAGCGCTATGGCAAGCTGCATCTCTCCCCTCTTTGCCCGTCCTATGGCCCGTGTGACTATGGCTGCGCTGTTATTGGCCAGTGTGGCAGCTTGTAGCAACAAGCCACCCAAGCCTGCAGAGCTGGGCCCGAATGTGGTGCAGCTACCTGTGCGCCAAGTGTGGCAGGCCAGCATCCCCGCCCTGAAAAATAGCAATATTGAGCCACTGGTGCTGGGCCAAGAGGTGTTGTTTGCCTCTTCCGATGGCACGCTAACCAGCCTGCAAGCCAGTACAGGCCGTGAGCTGTGGCGCGTCAGTGTCGGCCAGCCCCTGCTCACGGGTGTTGGCAGTGATGGCAAGCATGCCGCCGCTGTTACCCAAAGTAATGCCTTGGTGGTGGTGCGTGATGGCCAGGTGCAGTGGAAAAAGCCCTTGGCCTCTGCCGTCTATACCAACCCTTTGGTGGCGGGCGAACGGGTATTTGTCCTGACCGCCCAGCGCCATATCCAGGCCTATGACGCTGCCGATGGCCAACTGCTATGGACTTTGCCGCGCGAGGGCGAGCCCTTGGTGCTGCGCCAGCAGGGTGTGCTGATGGCTTATGGCAATACCTTGCTGGCGGGCTTGTCCGGTCGCTTGGTGGCGCTGAACCCTGATAACGGCGGCATTCTGTGGGAAGTGCCAGTAGCGGCCCCGCGTGGCACAAATGATGTAGAGCGCCTAGTCGATTTGGTCGCCCCCGTGGTGCGCGATGGTGATGTGGTGTGCGCCCGCGCCTTCCAGGCCAGCTTGGGCTGTGTGGACGTGCAGCGCGCCCAGTTGCTATGGGCAACCCCGGCCAAGGGGTCTAATGGCATTGCGGCCGATGCCCAGCAGCTCTATGGCGCAGAAAGCAATGGCGTGGTGCAAGCTTGGAGCCGCGATGGCGGCAGCAAGCCATGGAGCCAAGCCAGCCTGCGCCACCGCCAGCTGACTGCGCCTTTAAGCCTGGGCCGCTCTGTCGTGGTGGGCGATAGCACAGGGCTGGTGCACCTGTTTTCTAAACAAGACGGCAGCCCCGTCAATCGCTTGATGACCGATGCCAGCGGCATCACCACGACCCCCGTAGTAGCAGCTGATACCCTGGTGGTGGTCAGCCGCAAAGGGCAGGTGTATGGCTTTCGCCCAGATTGATGGTTTGGCTATCAAGCAGCAGTACCTATAAAAACACAATGAAACCCGTAATCGCCCTAGTGGGCCGCCCGAATGTGGGGAAGTCCACATTGTTTAACCGCCTGACCAAGACGCGCGATGCCATCGTGTCGGACTTTGCTGGCCTCACCCGTGACCGCCACTATGGCCAAGGCCGCCAGGGCAAGCATGAATACATCGTGATTGATACCGGCGGCTTTGAGCCTGAAGCCTCGGCTGGCATCTTCAAAGAAATGGCCAAGCAAACCCGCCAGGCCGTGGCCGAGGCCGATGTGGTGGTATTCGTCGTGGATGCGCGTGATGGCCTGTCCGCCCAAGACCATGAAATTGCTGGCTATCTGCGCCGCCTGAGCAAGCCCTGCCTGCTGGTGGCCAATAAGGCCGAGGGCATGCAGGCCGGGGCACAGCTGTCTGAGTTCTACGAGCTGGGGCTGGGTGAGGTCTATCCCGTCTCTGCCGCCCATGGCCAGGGTGTGCGCGGCTTGGTGGACTTGGCGCTGGAGCCTTTGCAGCTGCCTGAGCCGCCTGAAGAGGATGCACAAGACCTGCTGGATGCCAGCCTGCGCCCCATCAAGCTGGCGCTGGCTGGTCGTCCTAACGCGGGAAAATCTACCCTGATTAACACCTGGCTGGGCGAAGAGCGCCT
>CAZMMM010000091.1:0-3311 GCA_964567385.1 uncultured Comamonas sp. | reverse complement strand
GTCCCCTTCGAGCGCAATGGCCAGAAGTTTGAACTGATTGACACTGCCGGCCTGCGCCGCAAGGGCAAGGTGTTTGAGGCGATTGAGAAGTTCTCCGTCGTTAAAACCTTGCAGGCCATTGAATCGGCCAACGTAGTGCTGTTGCTGATTGATGCTACCGAAGGCATTACCGACCAGGATGCGCATATCGCAGGCTACATCCTGGATAGTGGCCGGGCAGTAGTGGTGGCTGTGAACAAATGGGATGCGGTCGATGACTACCAGCGCCAGATGCTGGAGCGCTCCTTGGAGACGCGGCTGGGGTTTTTGCAGTTTGCCAAGCTGCACTTTATCTCTGCCACGCGCCGCCAGGGGCTGGCACCGCTGTGGGGCTCGATTGTGCAAGCCCACCAGGCGGCCACACGCAAACTATCCACCCCGGTGCTGACCCGCGTCTTGCAAGAATCGGTGCAATACCAAACCCCCAAAAAAGTGGGCGCATACCGCCCCAAGATGCGCTATGCCCACCAAGGGGGTATGAATCCGCCCATCATCGTTATCCATGGCAACTCTTTAGAAGTGGTCACCGATGCCTATAAGCGCTTTTTAGAAGGGCGTTTTCGCAAAGCATTTAACTTGGTGGGCACGCCGCTGCGCATCGAGTTGAAAACTTCCCACAACCCCTACACCGACAAAAAAGGGAAGTAAATACAGCTTTTTTCAGTAGAGCCTGGAACTTTTTTGTTGCAGGTAGCATCTATGGTTATTTACGGCTGTGTTAAGGTGTAGATTCAACTTTTCACGCAACAACAATCACGTTTCACAACACGGAGCATATCGTGAGCAATAAAGGCCAACTTTTGCAAGACCCCTTCCTGAACGCACTGCGCCGCGAGCATGTGCCAGTGTCCATTTACCTGGTCAACGGCATCAAGCTGCAAGGTCAAATTGAGTCGTTTGACCAGTACGTTGTGCTGCTGCGTAACACTGTGACCCAAATGGTGTACAAGCACGCTATTTCTACCATCGTTCCAGGCCGCCCTGTCAGTTTTAGCGTAGCTGAAAACGCTGGCGACGCTGCTGCTTAAACAGCTTTAAACGGCTTTTCTTTTTTTGGTGACGCTTGGCCTCTCGGTCTTTCCCCCACCTACTGCCCCCCTTATTGCCCAGTTTGACTGGGCAGGTTTTTGTGCTTAATGGGGGCCGGTAAATCCACAACCTCCGCTGCATCCGCCTCTGCCATTTTGGTAGGGGTGGATTTTGACGCTCCGCATTTTGATAGCGAGCTGGAAGAGCTCGGCCTGCTGGCGCAAACCGCTGGCATAGAGCCAGTGGCGCGCATTACCTGCAAGCGCAAAGTGCCTGACCCAGCCTTGTTCATTGGTAGTGGTAAGGCCGACGAAATCAAGCTGCTAGCCGATATGCACGGCGCCACAGAAATTCTGTTCGACCAGGCGTTAAGCCCTGCCCAGCAGCGCAACCTGGAGCGCTATCTAGGTTTGCCCGTCAATGACCGCACACTGTTGATTCTGGAAATTTTTGCCCAACGCGCACGCAGCCACGAGGGCAAGCTGCAAGTGGAGCTTGCGCGTCTGCAATACCTGAGCACCCGCCTGGTGCGCCGCTGGAGCCACCTAGAGCGCCAGCAAGGTGGTATCGGCCAGCGCGGTGGCCCCGGCGAGACGCAGATTGAACTGGACAAGCGCATGATTGGCGAGGCCATCAAGCGCACCAAGGACAAGCTGGTCAAGGTCAAAAAGCAACGCAGCACCCAGCGCCGCCAGCGCCAGCGTCAGGGCGTGTTTACCGTGGCCTTGGTTGGCTATACCAACGCGGGCAAATCCACCCTGTTTAACACCTTGGTCAAGGCGCAGGCTTACGCAGCAGACCAGCTATTTGCCACGCTGGATACCACCACACGGCAGATGTATCTGGCGGAGGCGCAGGCCAGCCTCTCCCTGTCTGACACGGTGGGCTTTATCCGCGACTTGCCCCATGGCTTGGTAGAAGCTTTCCAGGCTACTTTGCAAGAAGCGGTGGATGCCGACTTGCTGCTGCACGTGGTCGATGCCGCCAACCCCAGCTACCCCGAGCAAATCCACGAGGTCGGCTTGGTGCTGGAAGAAATTGGCGCTGGTGCCATCCCACAAATTCTGGTTTTCAACAAGCTCGATGCCATGCCTGCTGAGCGCCAACCCCAGGCCCTGCAAGACTGGTATGAGCTGGGTGGTGAGCAGGTGCGCCGTATTTTTGTTAGCGCCCAGCGCAATCAAGGCTTGCAAGCCTTGCGCCAGTTGTTGGCAGATACCGTAGCCGCACATGTTGAGCAGCTGCAACGCCCCCCAGAGCAAGACGCTCCCTCACAGACATAAGCCCATTGATTTGAGTACATTGAGATTTGCCGCATGAGTTTCTCTAACAATCTGCCGCGCTTGGCAGCCTGGCCCCAGCGTTTGCGCGGGATGTTCAACCTCAATGACCCGCGTTGGGGGCGCTCTGAGGACAAAGGCAACACCTCAGCCGATGAGCCTGAGCCCCCCGCGCCTGAACGCCAGCCCCCCCCACCAGCCCCCGGTGGCTGGGGTCAGCAGCAGGGCAATAGCTCTGGCGGCGGCGGACAGCGCCGCCCACCCAGTGGCGGTGGCCAACCCCCTGATTTGGATGAGCTGTGGCGCGACCTTAACCGTAAGCTCTCTGGTCTGTTTGGCCAGCAACGCGGCGGCGGCAATGGCGCAGGGCGCGGCGGCAAAATGCCCACCCCAGATATGAAAGGCTCAGGCATTGGCTTGGGCGTGATGGCTGGATTAGCGGGCTTGATTTGGCTGGGCACCGGCTTTTTCATCGTGCAAGAGGGTCAGCAAGCCGTGATTACCCAGTTTGGCCGCTACCACTCCACCGTGGGCGCGGGTTTTAACTGGCGCTTGCCTTATCCCATCCAAAGCCATGAGCTGGTGTTTGTTACGCAAATCCGCTCAGTGGATATTGGCCGCGACATTGTGATTAAAAGCACCGGCCTGCGCGAATCGGCCATGCTGACGGAAGACGAGAACATTGTTGAAATCAAGTTCGCCGTGCAATACCGCTTGAATGATGCCCGCGCCTGGCTGTTCGAGAGCAAAAGCCCCGATGTGGCCGTCGTGCAGGCCGCTGAATCTGCCGTGCGTGAAGTCGTCGGCAAGATGAAGATGGATACCGCCCTGGCTGAGGAGCGTGACCAAATCGCTCCCCGTGTGCGCGAGCTGATGCAAACCATCCTTGACCGCTACCACGTGGGCGTAGAAATTGTCGGTATCAATATGCAGCAAGGCGGGGTGCGCCCGCCCGAGCAGGTA
>CAZMMM010000090.1:1968-7056 GCA_964567385.1 uncultured Comamonas sp. | reverse complement strand
TGATGACATCTACACCTTGCAAGAGCTGTTGAACCAGCCTCCGGTACTGATTGTTGCACCTCTATCTGGCCACTATGCAACTTTGCTGCGCGATACCGTGCGCAGCATGCTGCATGACCACAAGGTATTCATCACCGACTGGAAAAATGCACGCATGGTGCCCCTGTCTGAGGGCGAGTTCCACCTTGATGACTATGTCAACTACGTGCAGGAGTTTATTCGCCATATTCAAAACTCCTACGGCAACTGCCATGTCATCAGCGTGTGCCAGCCTACGGTGCCGGTATTGGCCGCCGTCTCGTTGATGGCCAGCCGTGGTGAGCAGACTCCGATGTCCATGACCATGATGGGCGGCCCTATTGATGCCCAGCGCTCCCCAACTTCGGTCAATAACCTCGCCATGCAGCGTAGCTACGAATGGTTTGAAAACAACGTTGTGCACCGCGTACCTGACAAATACCCTGGCGCAGGCCGCTTGGTGTATCCGGGCTTTTTGCAGCATACCGGCTTTGTGGCGATGAACCCCGATCGCCATACCAGCAGCCATTACGACTACTTCAAAAGCCTGACCCGTGGCGACGAGGCCAGCGCCGAACAGCACCGCAAGTTCTATGACGAATACAACGCCGTGCTGGACTTGGCTGCGCCTTTCTACCTGGAAACCATTCGCACCGTATTCCAAGACTTCAGCCTGGCCAGAGGCACTTGGCAAGTGCGCAACACCGAAGGCGATCTGGAACTGGTACGCCCCCAGGACATTCGCGATACCGCCCTGCTCACTATTGAGGGTGAGCTAGACGACATCTCTGGTCTGGGCCAAACACAGGCTGCCCATGATTTGTGCTCAGGCATCCCTGAAGAAGCGCGCCAGCACTTGGAAGTCAGCGGTGCAGGCCACTACGGCATTTTTAGTGGCAGCCGCTGGCGTCAAGTGGTGTACCCCCAGGTGCGCGACTTTATCGTCAAACACCATACCTTGCCTGATCACCCCGTACCGCCAGCCCAGCAATTTACCACTGAGGCGGAAAAGGCAAAGAAAGCACTGCAAGAAAGCAAACGCCGCACAGCCACAGAACAAGCGGCTATCGCAGAGCCAGTGTCCCAAGCAGCTGCGCCCGTTGCACCGGCTATCCCTGCCACACCTGCTGAAGAGCAGCAGCCCCCGTCATTACAGCAAGAGCTGCCCCACACAGAAGCCAGCACGGCCACGGCCACCGCCGCCGTCGCCAAAGTCAGTACGGCTACCACTTCTAGCAACAAGCCCAGCAGCGCCGCCAAAACTCAGCGACGTGGCAAGCGTTAAGTGCTGGCGCTACACTTAGCGCATGGCCCAACACAAGCAACAGCCAGCCCTCACCGGGTTGGCTTTTTTTATCGACCAAGCCCTGCCACAAACCCAGTGCACACGCTGTGGCTACCCTGACTGTGCCCATTACGCCCAAGCCGTGGCTGATGGCCAAGCAGAGATTAATCAATGCCCCCCCGGTGGCACCGAAGGCATAGAGCGCTTGGCAGCGCTGACGGGGCAGACCGTAAAACCCTTAAATCCCCGCTTTGGAATTGAAGGCCCCTTAACCGTGGCGCGCATTGATGAAGACTGGTGCATTGGTTGCACCCTATGCATCAAGGCCTGTCCAGTGGATGCCATTTTGGGGGCGAACAAACTCATGCATACCATCATGAGTGAGCACTGCACAGGTTGCGAATTATGTATTCCCGCCTGCCCTGTGGACTGTATTGAGCTGGATGTGGTGACTCCCGAGCGCAGTGGCTGGCAAGCTTGGAGCACCGAGCAAGCCCGGCAAGCACGCCAACGCTACGCTAAGCAGCAAGAGCGCCTAAACAAAACTACCCCCGCTGAGTCTGAAACAAGCAGCAAGGCTAGTCCCTCTATCAGTACAGCGGCTGATGCTGACGAGCGCAAAGCTGCTATCACTGCTGCCTTGGCTAAAGCCAGAGCGCAACGCCAAAAAACATAATTTATGAATATTGCCTAACAAGGCAAAGTCATTCATAGCAGTAGCTACACTCATCCAATGCTGGCAATAAGTCAGCGTACCTGTGCAGCCCCGTTCCAAAGTTCAGAGAAAACCCCATAGCAATGAGTCTTCTAGTAAAAAATTCAAACAAATTTCCCCAAGCCACTCACATGAAAAAAACGGCCCTATTTGCTGGCGCAGCCGCAGCGGCACTCCTATTAAGTTTGATGTTTGCTGGTGAACGCGTTGAGATTCCTCCCGCCCATGTCGGCAAAATCATGACCAAAGACGGTTATCAAGAGGCGCTGATACCCACTTCCAAATTCCGCCTTTCTCCATGCTGGGCCTATTGCGACCGCTTAGTCATGCTGGATGTGGCTGACAAGGCGTACCAGGAAAATATGAGCATTTTTATCCCCGAAGATAAGCTCAACCTGGATGTCTCTGTACGTGCCACCTTGAGCATCAACCCCCAGAAAACTGCCGATCTGTTCAACACCATCTCGCCAACCAGTGGCAGCCACAGCACCTCCATCATCGCCAACGAGCAGGTCTACCGCACTTACGCCAGCCAGATTATTCAGGCCGAGGTGCGTGAATACCTGAGCCAGTACAGCATTGGTCAAATTGCCTCCAGCAACGAGAAAATCAACGCTGACTTGGGCCTGCGTCTGAGCAAGGCGATTGAGGCCCGCACACCGTTTTCAGTGCGCCACGTAGGCATTACCAATTTGAAATACCCCGATATCATCACCAAAGCCCAAGAGGCTGCTGCCGAGCGGCGCGAAGCCATCCAGCAAGAAGAGGCACAAACCCAGGTATCCGCCGCTCGCCTAGAGCGTGAGCTGCGCGAAGCCCGCCTGCAACGCGCCATTGAAAAGGAGAAGGCAGAAACCGAGGCTCTGGCCCAAGCCACACTGGCCGCCTCGGTGGACTCCCGCGTGCTAGAGCTGCGCAAACTGGAAAACCAACGTGCATGGATAGAAAAGTGGAATGGGCAACTTCCCGCCACGGTTCTGGGTGATGCTGTTCCGATGATGCCGCTTAAATGATGATTGCTGCACTCAACCTGATTCCGCTGCTTCTGCTCCTTCTTGCAGCATTGGCCTTCTACAAAAAAAGCCGTCTTGGCCTGGCAGGCATTGTCGTGCTAGCCGTGCTCTATGTGGTGATGCAGCCCTCCTACCTGCCCAAGGGCAATATCGAGCGCAGCCCTGTTCCAGCCTTTTCCCCTTCAGAAGCGCATATTGAAGATCGCACCCGCCAGCCCAGCTCGCTAGAGCAGCGTGACCAGCAGATGCAGGAAGCTGTGCGCAAAGGGCTGGACTTTAAGCCCACGCCCTGAAGCGCAAACATGCTCTCAATAAAGAAGGCCTGCAGATAACATTGCCTGCAGGCCTTTTTCAGATGGCAGCGCCAATCAAATCAGCTGCGTACCACCAGCACGGGCACATGGGCCGTTTGCAGCACACGCTGTGCCACGCTGCCCAGCACCAGCTTTTCCAGGCCACGGCGGCCGTGCGAGCCCATCACAATCAGGTCGGCGCCTACATTCTCCCCAACGCGCACAATGCCTTCGTGGATGGCATGGCCTTCTCCCACCATGGTCTGGGAATTGACGCCCGTATCATCCAGCAGCTTTTTCACATCCTCTAAGGCCTTATTAGCCTCAGCCGTAGCAGCGCTTAGATATTGCGCTTGGCCATAGGCAAAATCAGCACCCACTCCGGTAAAAGGATAGGGGTCGAGCACGTAAACCGCCGTCACCTGGCTGCCAAAAGCCTTGGCCATGCCAGCAGCCTTGCCCACGGCGTGCATAGAGGTTTCCGAGCCGTCAACTGGTACCAAAATATGTTTGAACATCTACTGTTTCTCCTAGGTCAACAACAAAAAATATGATTCGGTAACAAGCATAGTCCAAACAGCGCCTGCTGCCGAACAAAAAACGCACTTCACAGCGCAAACCCCACCATCTCCTTGGGGAGCCTATACCGCTATGATGCCCCCCTGCCCTCTCCCACCCCTTTTATTACTGTCTAGCCCTACCCCGTGTCTGCCTCAACCTACCGCCTCCACCCCTTCTGGTTCATCATTGCCGCTGGTGTCAGCGTTGCTTTACACATCAGTAAGCTCCCCCCTGCGGTAGCAGTTTTGCAGCAGGAGCTGGGCATTTCTCTGGTAGATGCTGGCTTTTTGCTCTCTACCGTACAGTTTGCGGGAATGTTTTTAGGTTTGCTCGTTGGCTTGAGTGCAGACCGCTGGGGCCTTAAACGCAGCATGATGGCCGGTTTAATACTGATGGCAGCAGGCAGCGTGATAGGGGCAATGGCCAACGGATTTTTATGGCTATTGCTCTGCCGGGTGCTAGAGGGCTTGGGGTTTTTAGTGGCTGTCATGCCTGGGCCTGGGCTGATTCGCCGCCATGTGCCCGCCGCCGAGCTTGGTAGACGCATGAGCTGGTGGAGCACTTATATGCCCATTGGCATGACCTTAGGACTAATTGCCAGCCCCTGGTTGCTGCAGCTGTCCTCTTGGCGAGTGCTATGGCTGGTATTAGGCGGCATCAGCCTTCTGGCAGCCGCAGCAATATGGCGCCAAGTACCATCAGATCCACCCCCCCCTACCGCTGCAACCGCCAGTGAAGCAGGCTGGCAGCCACGCTTACTATTGACGCTACGCAGCTCCGGCCCTTGGCTGGTCGCCATTAGCTTTATGGTGTATGCGGGGCAATGGATAGCGATTGTTGGCTTTTTGCCAACGGTGTACCAAGCTGCAGGGGTCAGCGCCCAGCTGGCTGGTTTACTAACCGCCTTGGTGAGCATGGCCAATATTGTGGGAAATGTCTCAGCGGGGCAGCTACAGTACGCAGGCTGGACGCCTAAGCGCATTTTGCAAACTGGTTTTGCCGCCATGGGAATCTGTACGCTGCTGGCCTTTTTGCAAGTAGCAGGCGAGCCCGTGCTGCCGCTATGGCTACGCTTTGTGGCGATTGTGACCTTCTCCGCTATTGGGGGCCTGATACCCGGCAGCCTATTCATCCTAGCGGTGCGCTTGTCGCCCAGTGCAGACACCGTATCCACCACTGTGGGTTTTATGCAGCAATGCTCCA
>CAZMMM010000090.1:0-1958 GCA_964567385.1 uncultured Comamonas sp. | reverse complement strand
GGGCCACCGCTGGTTGCAGCAGTAGCTACGTGGACTGGTGGCTGGCAATGGACGTGGGCTGTAACGGGCAGCTTTGCCCTGACTGGCTGGGTGTTGGCAATCAATCTTCAGCGCCAATGGGAGAAGAACCGCCCCCCCGCGCAGGCCACAGCAACAAACCAGTAACAATCTCTCCCAACCTGCCGCTGGGTAAAGGAAAATGCCCGCTTACAGCGCTGTAAGCGGGCATTTTTATAAGAAACCTCCTGGGTCTAACTTAAAAGACCCAGGCAAGTTGTCGTCTTAGTGCATGTGCTGGCCACCGTTGACGGAGAACTCAGCGCCGGTGGCGTAGCCGCCTTCGTCGGAAGCCAGCCAAGCTACCATAGAAGCGATTTCCTTAGGCTCACCCAGGCGCTTGACGGGGATGGTGGAGACGATTTTCTCCAGCACATCTTCGCGAATGGCACGCACCATGTCAGTACCAACGTAGCCAGGGCTAACGGTGTTGACCGTTACGCCTTTGCTGGCCAGCTCTTGTGCCAAAGCCATGCTGAAACCGTGCATCCCTGCTTTGGCAGCGGAGTAGTTGGTCTGGCCAGCTTGGCCCTTAGCACCGTTGATGGAGCTGATATTGACAATACGGCCCCAGCCTTTTTCCACCATATCAGCCACTACTTGCTTGGTAACGTTGAACATGGAGTTGAGGTTGGTGTCCATCACAGCACGCCAATCTTCGGGGGTCATTTTCAGGAACATGCGGTCGCGAGTAATACCGGCGTTGTTCACCAGCACGTCGATGCTGCCATGCTCGGCCTTGGCTTTGGCAAAGGCTTCAGCGGTGGAATCCCAATCGCTGACGTTGCCTACCGAGGCGTAAAAGGTGTAGCCCAAGGCTTTTTGCTCATCCAGCCACTTTTGAAAGTCGCGGGTGGGGCCGCAGCCAGCAATCACTTTGAAGCCATCGTTATGCAGGCGCTGGCAAATAGCAGTACCAATGCCGCCCATACCGCCCGTGACGTAAGCTACTTTTTGAGTCATATCTATCTCCTCCTGATGAAGCTGCACATTGTGCAAAAAGGGCTGGGCAGCTACGTGCTTTGTGGCATTCGTCGCCCAGCGTTACCGTAAAAACCTCTAGCGAATGCTTAGGCGCGTTCAACAGCCAGAGCAACGCCCATACCGCCGCCAATGCACAGAGCGGCCAAGCCTTTTTTGGCGTTGCTGCGCTGCATTTCGTGCAGCAAGGTCACCAGCACGCGACAGCCCGACGCACCGATGGGGTGACCAATGGCGATAGCACCGCCGTTGACGTTGACCTTGGCAGCGTCAATGCCCAGCACCTTATTAACGGCGCAGGCTTGGGCGGCAAAGGCTTCATTCAGCTCGAACAAGTCCACATCACCAACACTCCAGCCAGCACGTGCCAAGGCTTTTTGCGTGGCCGATACAGGGCCCATGCCCATGGTGGCTGGGTCTAGGCCGCTGGTAGCATAAGCTTTGATGGTGGCCAGGGGCTTCAGACCCATAGCAGCAGCCTTGCTGGCCTTCATGACCACCACGGCAGCAGCGCCGTCGTTAATGCCAGAGGCATTACCAGCAGTGACGGAGCCAGCCTTGTCAAAGGCAGGGCGCAGGCCGGAAAGGGCTTCCAGATTGGTCTTGCGGTTGATGTACTCGTCTGCATCAAACACCACAGGGTCGCCCTTGCGCTGGGGGATGGAGACTGGAACGATTTCATCCTTGAACTTGCCTGCATCCTGGGCAGCTACAGCCTTGGTCTGACTGGCAGCAGCCAGCTCATCTTGCTGGGCACGGGTAATGTCGTTTTCCTTGGCGACGTTTTCAGCGGTAATACCCATGTGGTACTGGTTGTACACGTCCCACAGGCCATCGACAATCATCGTGTCCTGCATTTTCCAGTCGCCCATGCGCTGGCCATCGCGCGAGCCATTGAGTACGTGGGGGCTGGCGCTCAT
>CAZMMM010000089.1:0-7084 GCA_964567385.1 uncultured Comamonas sp. | reverse complement strand
TTTTCTCATTGCCCCGCGTTGCCGGTGGAGCGCACTGGTCGTCGGATATTCTTGTGGGCTCCATCGGGTATACCTTGCTGTTTCTGCCGTGGCTGTTACTCACGCCCTTATCGGATAAAGCAGCCCGGTTCTTTGACAGAATTTTGCCCCACTGGTTATGTGGCGCTGCGTAAATGCGCAAGCAGCCGGGTTTTGCAGGCAGTATCCGCCCGCTCCTCTAGCGATTAAGGAGCGGGCGTTTTTTTGAGTTTAGAAAACGCCGGGCAACCCGTGCTCGCGCAAAGCAGCATCGCAGCTGCCTAAGTGGTACATGGTGTGCGCGGCAATCAGGGCAACTGTGCCGGCATGGGTTGTTGTCGCGCCCATTCGTTGGCTGAGGCCGGGGTGTGCTTCAGCCAGTTCAGCATCGCCCAGGCTGGAAATATAATTTTTAACCCGAGCTTGGGCGTTACCGATGTATGGTTTTAATTGCGCTTTGCTCACCGTGTCTTTGGCCGGCGCGTCCAAATTTCCGACCTCTTCAGCATAAGGAGGGGCTTCAGGCGCATCGTCGGGCAGACGCAAAAAGAAATCAATGGCTGCAAAGGAGTGGTAGACTTGTTGCCACACCGGCCAGCCTCCGCATTTTTTTGCCCAAATTTCATCCGGGCAAACTTCCACAAATTTGTTCATCAAGCTGAACGCATAATTGACAGTGCCTTCCAGGCTTTGCACAACGACTCTGGACATTGCGGCCTCCAGGGTAAAAGTTGATGTTTGGTCTCCTGAGCATGGCATGGGGGCAAAAACTTGGCAACAGCCAAGAGCAGAGAAAAAAATTTTAGTCGCTAAGGCCCTTGACTAAGCGGCAATCCATAAAGAGGTATTAGATTGGAGGGATTTTACGAACCGGGGGGCGGGCAGCCTAACCGCTACAGGTGACGGGTGAATTCACGGGGGGCAGACGCAGTGGCGAAAAATGCCGGAGCACGCCAAACCGCAGCAGGCCAATGATTTGTAGCTGCGGGTTCATATTCGCCTGTACCTGCTGGATGGTGTTGACCAAGTCTGCCACCCCTTCCAGCGCAAAGTATTCACACTGCATGGGAACCACCACACCATGCGCAGCGCACAGGCCATTCAGGGTCAGGATGGATAGGCTGGGCGGGCAGTCAATCAGCACAAAATCAAAATCAGCATCGGCCTGCTGCAAGGCCTGTTTCAGGCGGCTGGTGCGCTCGTCCACGGCCACCAGCTCAATTTCAGCTCCACTAAGTTCGCGGTTGGCACCCAGTACATGAAAGCCGCATTTTTCCGAAAAAACAGCGGCTTCTGCCACGCTGCTGCCTTCCAGCAGCACCTCGTACACCGTTTGGTTGAGGGTGCGCTTATCTACCCCAGCGCCCATGGTGGCATTGCCTTGAGGGTCTAAATCCACCAGCAGCACCCGCTGCCCAATTTTTGCCAAACCCGCTGCAAGATTGACGGCAGTGGTGGTTTTACCCACCCCACCCTTTTGGTTGGCAACACAAAATACTTTGGCCATGTTGATCCGTTTTTTCAGTTTGACGATGCTTTTGGAAGGAGAAGGCTTCAACGCCTAAGTTTAGGCTACCCCTGTTGGCCGCATCCAGACTAGGCAGCGCTCTGCCTCCAAAAAAGGCACAGCAATTGGTTCCACGTGAAACACTTTGGCTGCTTCAGGCTGCTGCTGTGCCAGAGCAGCAATTTCCTCTTCTGGATGTTTGCCCTTTAAGGCCAGCCAAACACCATCAGGGGCCAGCGCCGCTTGTGACCATTGGGTGAAATCCACCAAGCTGGCAAAAGCACGGCAACTAATCACGGCGTAGTCCTGCCCAGTCAGCGATTCCACCCGTGCATGGATGCCGCGCAAGTTGCCCAGCCCCAAGCTGGCTGCCGCCTGCTGGATAAAGGCGGCCTTTTTTGCCACGGTATCCACACAATGCACCTGCAAATCTGGGCAGCAAATGGCAAACACCACGCCGGGTAAGCCACCGCCCGCGCCCACATCCAGCAAGCGCTGCGCTGCTTGGCCTTGCTTCTGCAAATATTTTTTCAACGCAGGCACAGCCGCCAAGCTATCCAACAGGTGGTGGGTCAGCATTTCTTGCAGATTGCGCACTGCCGTCAGGTTATAGACCTTGTTCCACTTGTGCAGCAACGCCAAAAAATCCAGCAACTGCTGCTCTTGCTCGACACTGAGTGATAAGCCTAATTCTGTTAATCCTGCCTGCAAACCAGGGCGTAAATCATCTAGTCCTGCTGCGCTCATGCCTGTACCTCTTGCTTATCGCCGGTTTTGCCAGCAGCCTTGCCACTGCCTTTTTTCAGGTGAATCATGAGCAGCGATACCGCAGCAGGCGTAATGCCAGAAATGCGAGATGCTTGGCCCAGCGTTTCCGGACGGTGTTTTGCCAGTATCTGGCGCGCCTCAATCGACAAGGCAGAAACTTGCTGGTAGTCCAAGCTGGTGGGAATCTTCATGCTTTCGTAGTGAGCGGCACGTTCCACTTCTTCCTTCTGGCGGTTGATGTAGCCAGAATACTTAGCGGCAATCTCTACCTGTTCGACCACCGACTCACACAGCTCCCCCAGTGTTTCACGTGAAACTTCTGGCGACTGGTATTTGCCTTCCTGCAAACTCATCAGCTTGGCATATTCCACACCGGGACGGCGCAGCAAGTCAAACAGGTTGTATTCACGCTCGATGTTCTTGCCCAGCACACGCTCAGCTTCAGCTTGAGGCAGGTTGCGCGGATTAACCCAGGTGGCTTTCAAACGCTCTGTTTCACGTGAAACGGCATCGCGTTTGCGGTTGAACGTATCCCATTGCGCATCAGGCACAACGCCCAGACTGCGGCCAATTTCCGTCAAACGCATATCGGCATTGTCTTCGCGCAGTTGCAGGCGGAACTCGGCGCGGCTGGTGAACATGCGGTAAGGCTCGTTCACGCCTTTGGTGATGAGGTCATCAATCAGCACACCCATATAGGCTTCGTCACGGCGGGGAATCCAGGCATCTTTTTCGCGCACTTGCAGCGCTGCGTTCATACCGGCAAACAAGCCTTGAGCGGCGGCCTCTTCATAACCGGTGGTTCCGTTGATTTGCCCGGCAAAGAATAGGCCGGAGATTTGTCGCGTTTCAAACGTGCTTTTCAAGGCGCGGGGGTCGAAGTAGTCGTACTCAATGGCGTAGCCGGGGCGCAGGATATGGGCGTTTTCCAGCCCCTTGATGGAGCGCACCAGCGCAAACTGAATATCAAACGGCAGGCTGGTAGAGATGCCGTTGGGGTAGTACTCATGGGTATCCAAGCCCTCTGGCTCCAGGAAAATCTGGTGGCTGTCTTTGTCGGCAAAGCGGTTGATTTTGTCTTCCACGCTGGGGCAGTAACGCGGGCCTACGCCCTCAATCTTGCCGGTGAACATGGGGCTGCGGTCAAAGCCGCTGCGGATGATGTCATGCGTGCGCTGGTTGGTATTGGTAATCCAGCAGGGCACTTGGCGCGGGTGCATATTCACATGGCCACGGTAGCTAAAGGCGGGCGCATCCGCATCGCCCCATTGCTCGGTGCATTGGCTGAAGTCGATGGTGCGCCCATCAATGCGCGGTGGCGTGCCGGTTTTCAAGCGGCCTTGGGGCAGCTTCAGCTCTTTGAGGCGTGTGGACAGGTTCATGGAGGGTGGGTCACCCGCCCGCCCGCCTTCATGGTTGCGCAGGCCAACGTGGATTTTCCCATCCAGGAAGGTACCCACTGTGAGCACAACAGCCCGCGCCCGAAACGCAATGCCAATTTGCGTAATCGCGCCTACAACGCGCTCACCCTCCACCATCAAATCATCCACCGCTTGCTGGAACAGGTAGAGGTTGGGCTGATTTTCCAGCATTTCACGAATGGCGGCCTTGTACATCACCCGGTCAGCCTGGGCGCGGGTGGCTCGCACGGCTGGCCCTTTGGAGCTGTTCAGAATGCGAAACTGAATGCCTGCCTGATCAGTGGCCAGCGCCATTGCGCCGCCTAGCGCATCCACCTCTTTAGCCAGGTGGCCTTTGCCAATGCCGCCAATAGAGGGGTTGCAGCTCATCTGCCCCAGGGTTTCTATATTGTGGGTCAGCAGCACGGTTTTGCAGCCCATGCGGGCACTGGCCAAGGCAGCTTCGGTGCCAGCATGGCCGCCGCCAATAACAATCACATCAAATTCTTCGGGGTAGAGCATGGGTTACAAACCTGGATGAACCAGCTATTGAAGTGGTTCTATGACAATAAACGGGGGATTTTCCCATTTTTAACCCGTTGCCGCCCCGCAGCCGTATTTACCGTGCAAGCTGGTAGCGGCTTGGTTTATTTTTCTTTTCTCTTTGACTGACAAGGCTTTGACCATGAAGTTGTACTACAGCCCCGGCGCTTGCTCGCTTTCCCCCCACATCGTTGCTGAAGAAGCTGGCCTCGATTGCGAGCTGGTGCGCGTCGATACCAAAACCCACAAGCTACCCGATGGCAGCGATTTTTATGCGATCAACCCGCTGGGCTACATCCCATTGCTGCAACTGGCAGACGGGCAAACCTTGCACGAAGGCCCTGCCATCGTGCAGTACCTGGCAGACCAGGCTCCTGCCAAAAAGCTGCTGCCCCCCGTGGGCGATATGGCACGTTATCGCGCCCTGAGCTGGCTGAACTTTGTCAGCACCGAGCTGCACCAGGGCTTTATTCCCCTGTTCGCCCCTGGCGCTCCTGAAGCGTACAAGCCCTTTGCCCGTGAGCGCCTGCTCAAGCGCTTTACCTGGGTAGATGAACAACTGGCAGGCAAGGACTATCTGCTGGGCAGCGATTTCTGCGTGGCGGATGCGTATTTGTTCACCGTCTCTGGCTGGGGCAAGTTTGTGGGTGTGGATACCTCCAACTTGGCCAATCTGCAAACTTATTTGCAGCGCGTGGGCAGCCGCCCGGCGGTGCAAGCGGCTTTGCGTGCTGAAGGTTTGTTGTAAGCCAATCGCTGAGAACCGTTGTTTCACGTGAAACAACACCATCATTGGGCTTGACCTTGCCATGGTGTAAAGCCTGATGATGGCGCTTTCTTTCCCCCATCCAGCACCTAAGGAGAACCTCTATGGAACACCAATTTCAAGTTACCGGCATGACCTGCGGCCACTGCGAGCGTGCAGTGCAACAAGCCATTGAAGGGGTCGATGCCCAGGCCAAGGTGGCCATTGACCGCGCTGCCAACCAAGTAGTGGTGCAGTCCAGCGCTGCCAGCCGTGAGGCCCTGGCCGCCGCCATCGCTGAAGAAGGTTATGAGGTTGCCTAAGCCAGCATCCAGCCCACAGGCCCATCTCAAGGCCCTGCGGCCCAACACCGCCTGGCCAGTTGCGATTGGCCGGGCGGCGCAGTTAGCGGGTATTTCTGCCCGCATGCTGCGCCATTACGAATCCCTGGGATTGCTGCCCGAGGTGGCGCGCACCGACAGCGGCTACCGCCAATACAGCGCCAAGGATGTACACGCCCTGCGCTTTATCCGCCGCTGCCGTGATTTGGGCTTTTCCATGCAAGAGATTGCCCAACTGCTGGAGCTGTGGCGCAACCAACAACGCAGCAGCGCACAGGTCAAGCAGATTGCCCAACAACATATTGAACAGTTGCAAGAGCGCATTGCCGCCCTGCAAACCATGCAGCGCAGCCTGGAAGAGCTGGTCGCCTGCTGCCGAGGGGATGAGCGCCCAGATTGCCCCATCCTGGATGACTTGGCAGCGCCTTAATCCCCTCCTCTTACTACCCTCCTTGAAGCCCTAAAGCCCCCTTTTATTCCCAGGGCGGCAAGTCTTCTGCCTGCTCTGGCACTTCTTGTGCTTCTTGCTTTTCTTGCACTGGCAGCACGGTTGACATCGTTGGGTTTGGAGCAGCCTCCCCTCCTACTACGGCGCTGCGCCCTTCGCCATCCAGAGCAGCGACCAAATCAGGCAGCAACTGCCCCAATTCGGTGGTGGCAATGCTGGCATCGGCATCAAAGCCTGAGGTGTCGTCTCCTGCATCTTGCAACACCACATCCAGCCAGGTAATTTTTTTCAACTGCAGGGCCTCCGTCAGGGTAAAGCTCACCCGTCCCTGCCAAGTCATAGCCAGCTTGCTGGGCAGCTTGCCTTGCTGTACATGCTGGCGCACCTCGTCAATCTCTACGGGGTGGCGGCTGTAACGAATTACCGCTTGCGAGCCGTCGCTGGCTTTTAACTCACATTCTTGGTCTAGGCTAAAACCTGCAGGCGCTTGCTGCTCCAGCAACCAATGCGCCATACCTGCCTGGGCGCTGGTGTGGGTATCGAGCAAAGCCAGGGCAAAGCCCGTGAGATGCTCAGACAGCAGGCTCACCACGGCATCGGCCTTGCCCTGGGCGCTGGCATCCACCACCAGCCAACGCGCTTGGGGGTCTATCCACACCCATAGGCTGCTGCGCTGGCTAAAGGCTTGGGGCAGCAGGTCTAGCAGGGCTTCCTCCTTTAAATCACGCTGTTCTTTTTTGCCGGGTTTACGGCCTGTTTCCGCTTCAATCGCGGCGCATTTTTCATCCACCCTGGCTTGCACTACGGGCGCTGGCAGCAGCTTTTTTTCCTGCTGATAGCGCAGCAGCCACTGGCCGCCTACGCTCTCTAATAGGGCATCACCAGCGTGGCCACGCGGTGCTGTCCAGCCACCGCTACTGGCCTGGGTGGCGGTGCAAGGCTGGAAGCGGCCAGCTTCCAAAGCCTGCTCTAGTTGTTGAAAATCTGGCTGCCAACTGGCAGCCAACCGATAGACGATGGCGTTTTTGAACATGGGGTTCTTCTGATAAATCTAATAAAAACAGGGGCTGCTGCCCCTTTTTGCAAAAATTCTTCTTACTTTACACAACAGCAAGATAAGCATATGCCCCGCTTACAGGCAGAGCGCACATTAGAGCCATGCCAAGGGGATGCAAGCCTTTGGCAGATTCTGACACCGAAGAAAGGAAGTTTCATGCAACAAGCCACCTATACCACCAAGCCCCAAGCAACGCTGTCACGTTGGGCCGCTGCCTGCACCTTGGCCCTGGCCAGCGTAGCAGCAACAGGCATGGC
>CAZMMM010000088.1:6220-7094 GCA_964567385.1 uncultured Comamonas sp. | reverse complement strand
ATGTCTACCCCGAGTCGGTGCAACGGGCGGTGCGTGAGGCGGCGCGGCGTGCGCAGATCAGCAGGCCTGTGACGCCGCATGTGCTGCGCCACTCTTTTGCCACGCATCTGCTGCAAGCGGGCTACGACATTCGCACTGTTCAGGAGCTGCTAGGTCACGCCGACGTGAGCACGACCATGATTTACACCCATGTGATGAACAAGGGCGGGCGCGGCATTCTGAGTCCGCTGGATGCTCTATAGAGCAGGGATGGCATTTGACACTTCTTCGCCCTAATAAAAAGGGGGCTTAACGCCCCCTTACTACTGCACTATGGCTTACAGCGCCTTAGTCAATTCAGGCACGGCAGCAAACAAGTCTGCCTCCAGCCCGTAATCAGCCACGCTGAAAATAGGCGCTTCGGCATCTTTGTTGATGGCAACGATGACTTTGCTGTCCTTCATACCCGCCAAGTGCTGAATCGCCCCCGAAATACCCGCAGCAATGTAAAGCTGAGGAGCCACAATCTTGCCGGTTTGCCCCACTTGCAGGTCGTTGGGTGCATAGCCCGCATCGACTGCTGCACGGCTGGCGCCAATGGCAGCGCCCAGCTTGTCGGCCAGAGGGGTCATGACTTCATTGAACTTCTCAGCGCTGCCCAGGGCGCGGCCACCGGAGACGATGACTTTGGCAGCGGTCAGTTCGGGGCGGTCGCTCTTGGTGACTTCGCGGCCTACAAAGCTGGTTTTGCCGGAGTCAGCAGCGGCAGCGGCGGTTTCAACGGCGGCGCTACCGCCAGTGGCAGCGGCAGCGTCAAAGCCGGTTCCGCGCACGGTGATGACCTTGGTGGCATCGTCGCTTTGCACGGTGGCAATGGCGTTGCCTGCGTAAATGG
>CAZMMM010000088.1:0-6210 GCA_964567385.1 uncultured Comamonas sp. | reverse complement strand
CAGAGATTTGCGCCACGTCCAGCTTGGCGGCTACACGTGGAGCCACGTTCTTGCCGCTGGCGGTAGCGGGGAACAGGATATGGCTGTAATTACCAGCCACTGCCAGCACTTGAGCGGTAAGGTTTTCTGCCAAGCCATCTTTCAGGCTTGCGCCGTCTGCGTGAATGACTTTGGTCACGCCAGCAATTTGAGCGGCGGCAGCTGCTGCGGCAGCTGCGCCTTCACCAGCCACCAGCACATGCACTTCGCCACCGCAAGCAGCAGCAGCGGTCACGGTGTTCAGGGTTGCGCCTTTGATGCTGGCGTTGTCGTGTTCTGCAATAACAAGAGCGGTCATATTCGTATCCTCCTTAAATCACCTTGGCTTCGTTTTTGAGCTTGTCCACCAAAGTGGCCACATCAGGCACTTTCACCCCAGCTTGGCGGCCAGCAGGCTCGGCAACCTTGAGGGTTTTCAGGCGAGGCGTTACGTCCACATCCAAATCTTCGGGCTTGACGGTTTCCATGGGCTTTTTCTTGGCCTTCATGATGTTAGGCAGAGTGACGTAGCGTGGCTCGTTCAAGCGCAGGTCGGTCGTAATTACAGCGGGCAGATTGACCGCAATGGTTTCCAAACCGCCATCAACTTCACGGGTGACATTGGCTTTGCCATCAGCCACTTCTACCTTGCTGGCAAAAGTAGCTTGGGGCAGATCAGCCAAAGCCGCCAGCATCTGGCCGGTCTGGTTGGCATCGTCGTCAATGGCTTGCTTGCCCAGAATCACCAGACCGGGCTGCTCTTTATCAACCAGCGCCTTGAGCAGCTTGGCTACGGCCAGGGGTTGTAGCTCGGCATCGGTTTCCACCAGAATGGAGCGGTCTGCGCCAATGGCCATGGCGGTGCGCAGGGTTTCCTGGCACTGGGTCACGCCGCAGGAGACGGCGACCACCTCGGTGACTACGCCTTTTTCTTTGAGGCGCACGGCCTCTTCAACGGCGATTTCGTCAAAGGGGTTCATGCTCATTTTGACGTTGGCAATCTCAACGCCGCTCTGGTCGGACTTGACGCGCACTTTGACGTTGTGGTCCACCACGCGCTTGACGGGAACTAATACCTTCATGCAGAGTTTCTCCTGGTTGGAATAAGTAAAAAGGCGTTTGACGTTGACGTTAACGTCAACGTCAATCAAACCGCCTAATTCTACGCCACTTGGCTTAGCTTGCAGCAGACTGACGCCATGCGGGCTGGCGTTTTTGTGCAAAAGCGCGCGCGCCCTCTTGGGCGGCAGCGTCCATCATGTTGTGCGCCATGGTGTGGCCGGCGAGCTGGTAGGCCGCTTCCAGCCCCATTTCACGCTGGCGGTAGAGCATGGCTTTACCCATGCGGATGGCGCTGGCGGGCTTATTCAAAATGGCTTGCAGCAGCTTTTCTACCTCGGCATCCAGCGCTGGGGCGGCTGCTACGCGGTTGACCAAGCCTTGCGCCAGGGCGGTGGGCGCGTCGATAAAGTCGCCCGTCAGCAGCATCTCCATAGCTTGCTTGAAGGGCAGATTGCGCACCAGGGGCACGCTGGGGGTGGAGCAAAACAGGCCGTAGTGGATGCCGCTGGTGGCAAAACTGGCCTCGGTGCTGGCAACAGCCAGGTCGCATTGCGCAACCAGTTGGCAGCCCGCAGCGGTGGCCATGCCATGCACACGGGCAATCACAGGGACAGGCAGGTTTTGAATGGCCAGCATCACCCGCGAGCATTGGCTAAACAGTTGCTGGTACCAGTCCAGTTGCGGGTGGGCGGCCATTTCCTTGAGGTTGTGGCCAGCACAAAAAGCCTTGCCATTGCCTGCTAGCACGACGGCGCGTAGGCTTTCGTCTTGTTGCAGTTGTGCCAGTGCCTGCTCTAAAGCGCCCAGCATCTCCTGGCTCAGGGCGTTAAAGCGCTGGGGGTCGTTCAGGGTCAGGGTGGCTACGCCGCGTGTATCGCAGCTGAGTTGCACCAGCTCTTGGCTAGCTGTAGTGGGATGGCTCATGCAGGCTCTCCTTATCAGTGTGCAATGTCAAACATCGGCCAGCACGCGCACATGGGCTTCCACGCTACGCGCCAGGGGGCTGAGCATATAGCCACCTTCCAGGCAGGAGACGATGCGTCCCTGGCTAAAGCGCCGCGCTATTTCTTTGAGCTGCTCAGTCATCCAGATGTAGTCGTTTTCTACCAAGCCCATTTGGCCCATATCGTCTTCGCGGTGGGCATCAAAGCCAGCGCTGATGAAAATCATCTCTGGCTCAAAGGCTTCGAGGCGCGGCAGCCACATGGTTTGCACCAGCTCGCGCACCTCTTTGCCCTTGGTGTAGGCGGGTACGGGCACGTTGACCATATTGCTGGCCGGTTCCTTGTCGCCGCTGTAGGGGTAGAAGGGGTGCTGGAAGAAGCTGCACATCAAAATATGTTCGTTGCCCGCCAGGATGTCTTCTGTGCCGTTGCCGTGGTGTACGTCAAAGTCAATCACAGCTACGCGCTTGAGACCTCGGCGCTGCACAGCGTGCAGGGCGGCAATGGCGACGTTGTTGAAAAAGCAAAAGCCCATGGCCTTGTCTTTGCAGGCGTGGTGGCCGGGGGGGCGCACGGCGCAAAAGGCGTTTTCCAGCTCGCCGTTGATGACGGCATCAGTGGCGGCCAGCGCCGCGCCCACGCTGTGGCGAGCAGCAGCAAAAGTATGGGCGTTGATGGCGGTGTCGGTATCCAGTTGGGTATAGTCGGGGCCGCCCGCTTGCAGCTCTTCTTGCAGGCGGCTGGTCAGGCCACACAGAGAGGCGACATACATGCGGTCATGCGCCAGCTCAATGTCGTTATAAGTGGCCTGGGGGCTGTCCAAGCGCTCTAGGGCATCGAATACGCCGCTGATAAGCAAGCGGTCTTCAATCGCCGAGATGCGGTCCGGGCATTCCGGGTGGCCAGGACCCATATCGTGTTTACGGCAGAGGGAATGGGTGAAATATCCAGTTTTGCTCACTTGCCAAAGTCTCCACAGACATTGATTGTTTTTTTACGGTGGTGCTACGCGCTGTTGGTCGCGCAACGCCACCCCCACCAAGTTTGGACTTTATGTACGCAGACACCATCCAATCTCTTGTTCAGCAGCTTAACACGGTGATTGTCGGCAAAAGCCCGCAAATTAACAACTGTGTAGCCTGTTTGTTGGCAGGCGGACATTTGCTGATTGAGGATGTGCCGGGGGTGGGTAAAACCACCCTGGCGCACGCGCTGGCGCACAGCTTTGGCCTATCGTTTGCGCGGGTGCAATTCACTGCGGACCTGATGCCTAGTGACTTAACCGGTGTGTCGGTCTATGAGCGCGAAAGCCAAAGCTTTGTCTTTCACCCTGGGCCTGTATTTACCCAAGTGCTGCTGGCCGATGAAATCAACCGCGCCAGCCCTAAAACCCAGAGCGCTTTGCTCGAAGCCATGGAAGAGCAGCAGGTCAGCATTGAGGGCAAGACCCACCCCTTGCCCCAGCCATTTTTTGTCATTGCCACGCAAAACCCGCAGGAGCAGCTGGGCACCTACCCCCTGCCTGAGAGTCAGCTAGACCGCTTTTTAATGCGCGTCAGCCTGGGCTACCCCGGGCGTGAGGCCGAGCTGGCCTTGCTGCAAAACAACGGCCACCGCAGCCGTGCTGATGCCTTACCCGCACAGGTGGACAAGGCGGGCCTGCAAACCCTGCAGGAAGCCGTGCTGCAAGTGCATGCCGCCGCGCCGCTGCTGCACTATGTGCAAGATTTGCTGGCCGCCTCACGCAACGGCCAGTGGTTTGTGCAGGGCTTGTCGCCACGGGCGGGCATTGGCCTGCTGCGCGCAGCCAAGGCGCAGGCGCTGATGGCCGGGCGCGATTATGTCGCCCCTGATGATGTGCAAACCATGTTTGTGCCCACCATGGCCCACCGCTTGCAACCCGTGGCACAGGCCGGGCGCGGCAGCCGCGAGCAGGCCCGCGCCATGCTCAATGCCGTGCCCCTGCCCTGATGCCACACTTGTTTGCAGTGAAATCTCAGGCCACCCCCACAGAACAGCCCTCGGGCAGCAGCTATTGGCGCCGCCGCTGGCAGGCTTGGGCGCGTTTGCGCCACCCGCCTTGCGATAGCCAACAACTGGCCCAGCGCAGCATTTATGTGCTGCCCACCAAGGCGGGCTGGTTTTTGGCTTTTACCCTGCTGCTGCTGTTGTTGGCGTCGATTAACTTCCAGCTCAATCTGGGCTATTTGCTGACTTTTTGGCTGTTGGCCACGGCCTTGATGAGTGTGCGCCATGCCCATCGCAATCTGCGCGGCCTGCAAGTGCAGCTAGGGGCTTTAGAGCCTGTGTTCCAGCACCAAAACGCGCAAATACCTGTGCGCCTGCAATCAGCTGCGGGGCAGGATTGGGCGCGTTACGCCATCACCCTGGCTTGGGTTCGGAGTAGGGCGGATGTGCTGGTGGATATACCCAGCGGCCAGATGCAAACCACCCATTTGGCCCTGACCCCCACGCAGCGCGGCTGGCAAACAATGCCCTTGTTGCAACTGCGCTCGCTCTACCCGCTTGGTGTATTTGGCCTGTGGAGCTATTGGCAGCCCAAGGCCAGACTGCTGGTCTATCCCGCCCCAGAAACGCCTTGCCCCCCGATACAACAGCCTGAGGTTGAGGCCCTGCAACACCACGCCCAGCAGGCGCAGCACAGCAGCGGCGCACAAGCGCAAGACGATGTGCGCCCCTACCAGCGTGGTGACCGCATGAGTGATATGGCCTGGAAAAAATCTGCCCCCGCCCTGGCCAGCGGTGTGGGCGAGCTGGTCGTGCGCAGCGGCCAGGCCAGCGCCCCGCCGCAGCTTTGGCTGGATGCTCGTGCCACCGGCCTGGCACCTCTTGAGGCGCAAATTGCCCGCCTCACCGCCTGGGTGTTGCATGCTGACCAGCAAGGCGCACGCTGGGGGCTGCGCCTGCCCAGTGGTGCCCAACTTGCGCCCGATAGTGGCCAAGCCCATTTACACGCCTGCTTGCGCGCCCTGGCCCTGGATGGCCTGGCCGCAGATGCCCAGGAGGACTAAGCCCCCATGATGCAGAGCAAAGGATTGCGTCTTCCCCCCGCCAGCGCATGGTGGCAGCGGCTACCCCGTGATGGCCGCGATAGCCTGCTGGTGCTACTGGCGGTGGCCTTGGTGCTGCTGCCGCAGATGGCGTTTTTACCGCCTTGGGCCAGTGCCTTATCAGCCACGCTTTTGCTGTGGCGTGCGGTGCTGGCGTGGCACTCTCACCCCCTACCTGGGCGCTGGTGGCGGGTGGGCTTGCTGGCTTTGGTGGTGGGGGGCGTGGCGCTGCAGTTTCGCAGCATTGTCGGGCCGGATGCGGGGGTGGTCTTGCTGGCCCTGCTGCTCATGCTCAAAACCCTGGAGATGCGCGCCCGCCGTGATGCGATGGTGATTTTCTTTCTGGGCTTTTTCAGCCTGGTGACGGTGTTTGTGCAATCCCAAAGCCTGCTGACAGCACTGGCTGTGTTGCTGGCACTGTGGATGCTGCTGGCTGCTTTGCTCAACGCCCATCTGCCCGGCCAGAGCCTGGATTTGCCCGCGCTTGTACGACAAACCGGCGGCATGCTGCTGTGGGGCTTGCCGCTGATGGTGGTGTTGTTTGTCTTCTTCCCACGCTTGCCGCCGCTGTGGGGCTTGCCGACTGATAGCCTGCAAGGGCGAACGGGTTTGTCTGAAAACATGCAAGTGGGGACAATTGCCAGCCTGGCGCAAGACAGCAGCGTGGCCCTGCGTGTGCGCTTTGGCGCTGAGGCCATCGATACTGCTAGCGCCAGCAGCAGCCCGCCCCAGCACCTTTTGTACTTTCGCGGCCCTGTGCTATCGCAGTTTGACGGGCGTAACTGGAGCGCGCACAGCCCCCATTGGCCGCCCCATGAGCCTGCCCAAGCCGTAAGCACTGCAGCGGCGCTGGAATATGAAGTCACCCTGGAGCCGCATCGCCAGCGCTGGCTGCTTACCCTGGAAGCCACCAGCACCGCCCCAGCGCTGGCGCAGCGCAAAGTGCTAGGCGGCCCCCAGCTGCAATGGTTCAGCCCCCAGCCGATTACTGAGGTGCTGCGCTACCGCGCCCAAGCCTTGTTGCAATACCAATATGGACAAACGCTAGGGCCAGGGCTGCTCAAACCCCTGTTGCGCCTGCCCGAAGGTTTTGACCCGCGCACCCGCGCCTGGGC
>CAZMMM010000087.1:0-7111 GCA_964567385.1 uncultured Comamonas sp. | reverse complement strand
CGACCTGAAGTGGAACGCCGAGCGCGGCCACTACGACCACGGCCCGATCGACTGGGACGAGTTCTGGAACACCGTCAACGGCAATGGCCCCATGAACAAAGAACGCCTGGCCACCCGCGTCAAGGCACACAACAACGGCCAATGGGTGCGCGATGCCGCCCTGGCCCATTCTCGTAAACAGCAAGAGCGCACAACCAAGGAAGCAGCATGAGCACACCCGCACTGAAAGATTGGCCCCTCTGGGAAGTTTTTGTCCGCAGCAAGCAAGGCTTGGAGCACAAGCATTGCGGCAGCCTGCACGCCGCCGATGCCGCCCAGGCGCTGCACATGGCGCGTGACGTATATACCCGCCGCCAGGAAGGCGTAAGCATCTGGGTTGTGCCCTCCAAGAGCATCACCGCCAGCAACCCCGACCAAAAAGGCGAGTTGTTCGACCCCGCTGCCGACAAAATCTACCGCCACCCGACCTTCTACGAAATTCCTGAAGAAGTGGGGCACATGTAATGACAGCAAGCACCCAAGCACCCAACGACTACCTGCTGCACCTGGCCGATAACGCCGTGGTGCTGGGGCAGCGCCTGGCCGAGTGGTGCGGCCACGGCCCCATTCTGGAAGAAGACCTGGCGCTGGCCAACGTCAGCCTGGACTTGATTGGTCAAGCCCGCCTGCTCTACCAACTGGCGGCCACCCGCCTGGGCGGCGATGCCACGGAAGACGGCCTGGCCTACTTCCGTGATGACACCGAGTTCCTGAACTACACCCTGCTGGAGCTGCCTAACCACGGGCCGCTGGTCGGCTATGCCGCCAGCGACATGGACTATGCCACCACCATCGTGCGCAACTTCTTGTACAGCGCCCTGATGGTGCTGGTCTGGGACAAGCTGCAAACCTCTAGCGATACGGACTTGGCCGCCATTGCTGCCAAATCCCTCAAAGAGGCACGCTACCACCTGCACCACGCCAGCGACTGGGTGATTAAATTTGGTGACGGCACAGAAGAATCCCACCAACGCGCCCAAGCCGCTGTGAACCACCTGCTGCCCTTTACCGAAGAGTTCTGGACGGCCAGCAGCCACGAAGACGCATCGACCGCCAACGGCAGCGGTGCCAACGTGCCCGCTATGCGTGCCGACTGGGATGCCCTGGTTGCCAACGTACTGGCCGAAGCCACCTTGAAGCTGCCCGCGCCCGCCAAAGGCTATATCACCCAAGGCAAGCAGGCCGTGCATTCTGAGCACCTGAGCTACCTGCTCGGCGAGATGCAAGGCTTGGCACGCGCCCACCCCGGCGCTACCTGGTAAGCCGCCGCCCTATCAGCTTTAGCTTTTTGAGCTTTACACGCAAGGACACCGCCCGCGCATGACAACGATGACTACACCCCCCGATGCTGCCACCGCCCAGAGCCAGCAGATTGCCAAAATCTGGGCTGCTCTGGAGCCACTGACAGACCCGGAAATCCCCGTTGTCACCTTGCGCGAGCTGGGCATCTTGCGCGATGTGCGCGAGGGCGATGAGGGCGGCCTAGAGGTCGTCATCACCCCCACCTACAGCGGCTGTCCAGCCATGGGGCAGATTGAGGATGATGTGCGCGCCACGCTGGAGAAAAACGGTATTGCCGCGCGTGTCATCACCCAGCTTGCCCCCGCCTGGACCACCGACTGGATGCTGCCCGAGGCCAAGGACAAGCTGCGTGCCTACGGCATTGCCCCACCCACTGGCATGTGCGGTGTGGGCAGCGCCACAGGGGGCAGCGCAGGTCAGACCAAGGTGCTGCAATTTGTGCGCAAGCGCAAACCCGAGGTGGTGCCCTGCCCGCGCTGCAATTCGCGCAACACCACGCTGTCTTCGCAGTTTGGTTCCACCGCCTGTAAAGCCATGTACAAGTGCCTGGACTGCCTGGAGCCGTTTGATTACTTCAAGCCTTACTGAAAGCCCTTGCTAGCGCTAGCAGCGTCAATAGCGCCAGCGCAGTCCGTCCCATCTTCATTTCTGCATATTCAGCGGAGTTCAACACGCCATGTCAGCCCTGCATTTTCAAGAACTTAGCGTCAAGCGCGTCAGCCCCGAAGCGGCAGGCGCGGTGGCCATCACCTTTGACATTCCCCCCGAGCAGCGCGAGCGCTTTAATTTTGAGCCTGGTCAGTACCTGACGCTGCGCACCACCATCAACGGTGAAGACGTGCGCCGCAGCTACTCCATCAGCAGCCAGCGCAGCCGCCTTGCCCAGCGCGGCGAGCTGGAGGTGGGCATTCGCCCCGTGGAGGGCGGCCTGTTCTCCAACTGGGCAGCCACCAGCCTCAAGGCCGGCGACAGCCTGCAAGTCATGCCCCCCACGGGTCGCTTCGTCATCAAGAAAAAACGTGCCCTGCACCGCGTCGGCTTTGCCGCTGGCTCGGGCATCACCCCCATTTTGTCGATTGCCACCAGCACCCTGGAAGAGCAGCCTGACGCGAAATTCACCCTGGTCTATGGCAACCGCCGTATGTCCACCGTGATGTTCAACGAAGCGCTGCAAGACCTCAAAGACCGCTACCGTGACCGCCTGACGATGATTCACATCCTCTCGCGCCAGGCGCAGGAAGTGGACTTGCTGCAAGGCCGCATCGACGAAGCCAAGGTACACGACATCATCAAAGCCCTGCTGCCCGCAGCCAGCATGGATGAAGTCTTTATCTGCGGCCCCGATGCCATGATTACCGCCACTGAAAAAGCCTTGCAAGACGCAGGCGTGGCCCAAGACCGCGTCTATACCGAGCGCTTTACTGCCAACCTGCCCGCCGGTGCCAAGCCCGTAGGCGCATCCAGCCAAGCCGAGGCCGCCGCCAGCGCCGCCAAAGACATCACCCTGACCCTGGTGCTGGACGGCAAAGAGCATGAAATTGCCATCGGCCCCGACGAGCACATTCTGGACGCTGGCTTGAACGCCGGTCTGGACCTACCCTTCTCTTGCAAAGCCGGTGTGTGCTGCACCTGTAGCGCCAAGGTGCAAGAGGGCGAGGTCGTCATGGACAAGAACTTCACGCTGGAAGAGGCCGAGGTAGCGCAAGGCTTCGTCCTCACCTGCCAGGCACGCGCCCTAACCAAGCAACTGCGCGTGAACTTTGATGAGCGCTGATTACCGCCCGTAGTGGCATTGCTGCACAGCAATAAAACCCCAGCACTTTTTGCGAAGTGGCTGGGGTTTTTTGATTGTGCTGCTGCGGCTTTGTGGGCAGAGGCTTGCTTGCCCGCACTTGTCCGTGCTTACCCTTGCTTGCCTGCTTCTAGCTCTTGGCAATAAGCATGAACGCGGTGCAGGGCGCGGAACATGATGTCGCGCTCCTCGCGTGACAGGCTGCGGATGGCGGCTGCCTGCGCCGCCTGTGCTGCTGGCATGGCCTGCTGGTAGAGCGCCATTCCCTGCTCGGTAATCTGGCAGTACAGCTTTTTGCGTGGGGTATTGCCCTCGGGTTGCAACTCGACCAGGCCGCGGGCTTCCATGGGCTTTAAGGTGCGGCTGACCAAGGCTTTGTCCGACGTGGATTGCACCACCAAATCGGAAAACGCCAGGCGCTGGGCATGGCCTATCAAAGACAGCAAGCGCCACTCCGACACCGTCAAGCCAAATTGCGAGGCATAGCTCACCGTCAGGGTGCGGCGCAGGGCATTGCCCGCCTGGCTCATCAGCGTGGTCATGAAGCAGTCCACTGTCAGACCTGCGCCCCGCTCATCCAAGTCGCTCCAGGGCGTTGAAGCCTGGTCTTGAAGCATAAAAAAGCATCCTTCTAAATTAAAAAACTATTTGTCAATAGGTGTAATCAGCAATTTGATGCATCAACAAAGGCGTAGAAACTTATACATATTACCGCTAACAAACCAATGTTTTACCAGAGGAACATTGCAATCCATTAAGCGAAAGTGTAAGTGTTATGGAAAAAACAGCCTCCCAAACGGTGATTGGGCGCGATACGCCCCAAGTCACCGCCAAAGCCAAGGTGTTAGGGCGTGCTTTGTATGCGGGAGACATCAAGGTGGCCGGTATGCTGCACGCCAAGGTGCTGCGCAGCCCCCACCCCCATGCCCGCATTGTGCGCATAGACACCAGCGCTGCCCGCGCCCTGCCAGGGGTGCAGGCTGTGCTGACGGGCGATGATGCGCCGGACAACCTGTGGGGCGTACACCATAAAGAGCGTGCTGTGCTGGCCAAGGGCGTAGTGCGCTACTGCGGTGAAGAAGTGGCCGCCGTAGCTGCCGATACCGAAGAAATTGCCCGCGATGCGCTGGATTTGATTGTGGTGGAATACGAGCCGCTGCCCGCCATCTACACCACGGACGAGGCCGTCAATGCCCCTGGCATTCACCCCGGGCGTGACAACGTCGCCCACCATATTGCCTTTGAGCGCGGGGACGTGGAAACGGGATTCGCCCAGGCTGATTTGGTGTACGAGGCCAGCTACAGCACCCACTCCCAATACCCCGGTTATCTGGAGCCAATGGGCACGGTGGCCTCGCTGGACCCTGATGGTCGCCTGGTGCTGCAAACCTCTACCCAGGCGGTCAACCTGGTGCGTGTGCAGGTGGCCAAGACTTTGGGCTTGCCCATCTCGCGAGTACGAGTGATTCAGGCCACCACGGGCGGGGGCTTTGGCGGCAAGATTGTCGAAGACGACAACCAGTTGCTGGCTGGCCTGCTGGCGCTGCACACCCGCCGCCCAGTGCGCCTAATCAACAACCGCCTGGAAGATTTTCAGGCTGCCTGCGCTAGCGTGCCCGAGCGCATCACCCTGAAGCTGGGTATGCGCAAAGACGGCCAGATTGTGGCCAAGCAAGTGTGCATCGTGGCCGAGTGCGGAGCCTACGCTGGTCTGGCGGGTGATGTGATGCACGTCAGTGCCATGCGCAGCGACAACATGTACGCCAATGCCAATGTGCGCTCTGAGGCCACGCTGTACTACACCAACAACCCACCACGCGGTGCCTTCCGTGGCTTTGGCGGCACGCAAATGCTGTTTGCGCTCAACAGCCATGTGGACACCATGGCTGAAAAGCTGGGGCTAGACCCCGTGGCCGTACACCTGCGCAATCTGCATAAGGTGGGTGATACCACCGTGCATGGCTGGCATATCGGCAGCACCGGCTTGAAGGAGTGCATAGAGCAGGCCATCCAAGCCATTGGCTGGGCAGCCAAGCGCCGCAGCGGCGCTGGCCAGGGCAGCCAACGCCGTGGTGTGGGCATGGGGATTGCCATGCACGTCAGCGGCAACCGCACCATTGGCAACTGGGATGGCTCTACCGTCATCGTTAAAGTGAATGAGGACGGGCGCGTCTTCATCATCAGTGGCGAATGCGATATGGGGCAGGGGGCCATGACCATGCTTAGTCAGGTGGTGGCGCAGGAGCTGCACATGCCGCTGGCGCATATCCATGTCGTGCCGCCGGATACCGATGTCGCCCCCATTGCTGTGGGCACGCTGGCCTCGCGGGTCACTATCTCGGCGGGCAATGCCGCCATCGTGGCAGCCCGCAAGGCGCGTGATGAGCTGTTTGCCCTGGCCGCAGACCGCCTGGGTGTGGAGGCAGCGGCGCTGTCCATCGGCGATGGCGCGGTATTTGTTACGGCCCAACCGGAGCAGAAAGTCAGCGTTGCTGACCTGGCGCGTCTGCATGTCTGGCGGCATGAGGGCGGTGGCATCCAGGTCAGCGGCTCCTGGGACCCAAAAACCGAAATGCACGGCCAAGACCTCAGCGGCAATATCGCCCCTGCCCACTCCTACGCCGCCCAAGCCGTAGAGGTGGAGGTAGATACCCAAACCGGCCAGGTCACGGTGCTGGACAGCTACGTGGCCGACGACTGCGTTAAGGCGCTCAACCCCCTGGCCATCCACGGCCAGACCAATGGCGCAACCGTCCAGGCCATTGGCTGGACGCTGTACGAGCAGCTGCACTACGAAGAAGGCCGCTTGGCCAACGGCAACTTTGCCGACTACAACATGGCCACGGCAGGCGCTGTGCCCATGCTGCGCGGCGGCTTTGTTGAATCCAATGACCCTAACGGTCCCTACGGCGCAAAGGGGGCGAGTGAAACCGCCATCCTGCCCGGCGCACCCGCCATTGCCAATGCCGTGTACGACGCGATTGGCGTGCGCATTACCGACCTGCCCATCACCCCAGAAAAAATCCTGGCCGCCCTGCAAGCGCAGCAAGGAGCAGCCCATGCATGACTTCGACTACCTCCAGCCCAACAGCGTTGAAGAAGCCAGCGCCCTGCTGGCCGAGCACGGCGAGAACGCCCGCATCATTGCCGGTGGCACGGCACTGACCCTGGGGCTGCGCCAGCGCATGCTCAAACTCAGCCACCTGATTTCTGTGCAGGGCATTGCCCGCCTGCACGGCTTGCAGTTTGACCCGCAATACGGCCTGCGCATTGGCGCACTCAACCGCCACAACGAGCTGGCACGCTCTGCCCTGGTGCGCCAGCACGCCCCCATGCTGGCGCAAATGGCGCACCAGGTCGCCAACCCCCAGGTGCGCAACCAGGGCACGATTGGTGGCAACCTGTGTTACGGCGACCCCAGCACTGACCCACCAAGCTGCCTGCTGGCGCTCAATGCCTATGTGGTGCTGGGCAGCAGCCGGGGCGAGCGCATCCTGGCGCTCAACGAGTTCTTGCTGGACTACTTCGTCAACGCCATGCAGGCTGACGAGTTGCTGCTAGAAATCATCATCCCCCCGCTGCCCGCCGGGGTGCGCAGCCATTACCAGCGCTTCTTGCGCACAGCGGCAGAGCATCGCCCCCTGGTCAACGTGGCGGCAGTGGCCGATGTACAGCAAGGCGTTTGCCGGGGCATACGCCTCGCCATTGGTGCAGCCGTGGCCGTCACCACCCGCGCCAGCAAGGCCGAGGCATTGTTGCTGGGGCAAGCGCCCAGCCCAGAGCTGGTGGCGCAGGCCGCTGCTTGCGCTGCCCAGGAAATCACCCCCATTACCGACCAGCGCGGCAGTGCCGAGTACCGCCGCGCCATGGTGCAGGTCACGGTGCAGCGCAACCTGCAACACCTGTTTGAACTGACTGACAGCGCCAAGGAGGCCGCATGAGCAAGCACCTGATTGAATGCACCGTCAACGGTGAGCA
>CAZMMM010000086.1:6877-7158 GCA_964567385.1 uncultured Comamonas sp. | reverse complement strand
AACTAAGGCTGTTTCAGTTGCAAATACTCCTTTGCCTGACTAATATTTTCTTGAACTGTTTGTTTTTGCTGCTCATACCATTGAGCTATAGCAACCACATGCTGCTCAAGCTCATTGAACTTAGTATCTATCTGCTCAACGGCTTGCTTCAGCTGCTGTAGATTTTTTTCACTTAAGTTATACTCCTCAAGTAACTCGCAAAAAACATTCTGACTTTTAATTTTACTAGGCTCTTTGAGCAGAATTCGTAGGGTTTCTATAATGGTAGATTTACCTGATCC
>CAZMMM010000086.1:4105-6867 GCA_964567385.1 uncultured Comamonas sp. | reverse complement strand
ACTTTCCAGCTCGATCAGTTGCTTTTGCAGCTCATCCTGATGGAGAGTAAAAAGTTCACGCGCCTCTTTTTGAGCCTGATTTAAAACAGCATCACTTGAAGCAATATTTAAAGAGGCCACAATATTTAGCAGCTCACTATCAATTTTCCTGTATACATCCATAGGAGTTTTTTCGTTCATTCCCATATTTTCCCTATTCAATATTCATCTCTAAATATAAAATAACACATCACACAGATGCTCCAATCCTGCCATCAACTCAACAATATATGAACAATACAATTGTTTTGTAGCAATAGCTCACACTATAATCAGCAATTGCGACACCTTGTGTCGCAGCGCTTGATTTTTTCATCATCGCCTGTGCGTATCAATTTTTTGTATTTTGCCGCATTTATGCAGTGACTTTGGCTATTCCTACCCCTGTCGTATCGCTATCGCATCCACACGAGGCCATTGCAGCTGCTGACGCAGCTCGGCTTTCAAGCGCTGGTTGCTCATGCGGCGCGACTCGTTTAGAAAGGCCAGCATACCGGGGGCAATCGCATCCTGAGCTTGTGAGCGGGCAATACGCGGGGGGCGAGGCAGACCAAGGGCATCAGCCACGCAATCAAAGTAATCGCCCATGCGCATAGGCTGGTCGTCACATACGTTCAGGCTGCGCTGGGGGAAGCCGCGCCACAGAGCTAGGTTGCAGCTGCGAGCCAAATCAGCAGCGTGGATATGGTTGCTCCATACATCATCTTTGGGGCAAAGCATGGGCTGACCCTGCTTCAGGCGGGAGATCAAACTTTCCATACGCTGTGCAGAATAAATCCCCGGTACACGCAGCACGGTCACACGCGGACCATTACCGCGCAGCCCATAGGCACGCAGACTTTGCTCAGCGTGCCAGCGCTTGGCAGAGCGAGCGCTGTTAGGCGCTGGGCGGCGAGTTTCGTCCACCCAATCCCCGCCGCAATCACCATAAATTCCACTGGTAGATAGATAGACCAGCGCCCGTGCAGCTTGCCCTCGCCCCAGTGCCCGTATCAATGCTTGCGTGCGGCTATCTTCCACCCCCCGCCCAGGCGGCGGCGCAAGATGCAGCAGGTAATGCGCCCAGCCGCGCAGGCGCTGAAGGCTGGCGGGCACATCCAAATTGCCCACGATGGGCGTAGCCCCCAAAGCCTGGAACTGGGCGCGTTTATCGGGGCTGGAAGTCAGCACCAGCACGCGCAGCCCATGCTGGCCGCTGCGCCCGCTTTGCTGCTGCCAATGGCGCAGCAAACGCTGGCCAATTGCGCCGCAGCCCACCACCAACACACGCGGGCGGCGCAGGCGGGCGGGCAAGGCTGGCTGGGGCGAGATAAAGCGCTGCAATCTGCGCTTCAAGCGGTATGGGTATGGGTTTGTGGGCACAATCTGGACTTTCTTTTGTTCTTCACCCCCACCATCCTAGCCTAGCCAGAAATATGAGCGCTTCTGACTCCGCCGTCGCCCCCACCTCCTCCCCTTCGTACCAAGTCACGATTGAACCCAGTGGCCGCAGCTTTAGCGTTGCGCCTGGGCAAACCATTCTGGCCGCCGCGCTGGCCGCTGAAATTGGTCTGCCCTATGGTTGCCGGGATGGCGCTTGTGGCTCGTGCAAATGCGAAAAAACCAGTGGCAGCGTCAGCCAGAGCAACTACGCCCCCAACGCTTTAAGCGCAGAGGAGGAAGCCGCTGGCCTAGTCTTAACCTGCCGCGCCCACCCTCAATCAGACGTGGTGCTGCAAGTGCGCCAAGTGGCCGACCTGGGCAGCCACCCCATCAAAAAACTGCCAGTGCGTGTACGCGCCCTAGAGCGCCTGGCCGACGATGTGATGCGCATGGAGCTGCAACTACCCGCCAGCGACCGCTTTGCCTACCGCGCTGGCCAGTACATCGACTTTTTGCTGCGCGATGGCTCGCGGCGCTCCTACTCGATGGCGCTAGCGCCGCACTGGCAGGAGGAAAAGCCCGGTATTGGCCTGGAGCTGCACCTGCGCCACATGCCCGGCGGCCTGTTTACCGACCATGTGTTTGGCGGTATGCAGCCCAAGGAAATTCTGCGCATCGAAGGCCCCTTTGGCAGCTTCTACCTGCGCGAGCAATCGCACAAGCCGATGGTTTTTATCGTCTCAGGCACCGGCTTTGCGCCTGCCAAAGCCATGATTGAGCATCTGCACTTTATGGGCAGCCCCCGCCCGGTGCTGCTGTACTGGGGTGGCCGCCGCCCGCAAGACCTCTACCTGCGCGACTGGGTAGAGCAGCAGGCCGCGCACATGCCGCAACTGCACTTTGTGCCCGTGCTCTCTGCCCCCCAGCCCGAAGATGGCTGGACTGGGCGCACCGGCTACGTCCACCAGGCCGTGCTCGATGATTTTGCGGATTTGAGCGGCTACCAAGTCTATGCCTGCGGCAACCCCGATATGGTGGCCGCCGCCCGCCAAGGCTGTATCGAACAATGTAATCTGCCTGTTGAACAGTTTTTTGCCGATGCTTTTACCAGTGCTGCTGATGGTGCTGACGCTGCACAAGGCTAAAACCACGCTCTAGCCCCTTCTCTTTCTGCCCTCCCCAAAAACCCAATACCCAACACCACAAGTCCATGACTGCCACTGCACCCGCCGCCGCCCCTTGTTTACTCAGCGCAGCCCAGCCTCAGCGCGTTCACATCGTAGGCGCGGGGCTAATGGGTCGCCTGCTGGCGCTGGCATTGGCACGCCAAGGCCATCAGGTGCAGGTATTTGATGCCCACA
>CAZMMM010000086.1:0-4005 GCA_964567385.1 uncultured Comamonas sp. | reverse complement strand
CTGGCGCTGGCATTGGCACGCCAAGGCCATCAGGTGCAGGTATTTGATGCCCACAGCCCCAAAGGTGAAGATGCCGCCGCGCCCGTGGCCGCTGCCATGCTGGCACCGCTGGCCGAGTCGGCCATTACCGAGCCGCCCGTGGTGCGCATGGGGCAATATGGCCTGGAGCGCTGGCCACAATTGCTGGCCGAGCTGCCCCAGCCCGTGTTCTACCAACGCCAGGGCACATTGATTGTCTGGCACCGCCAAGATGCGGCAGATGCCCAACGCCTGGCCGCTCTGCTAGAGAAAAACTGCCGCCTCAACCCCAGCCTGCCGCGCCCCCAGCCCTTGCAGGCGGGCGACTTTGCCCAGACTGAACCTGCCTTGCAGGGGCGCTTTCAAGCTGGATTGCTACTGCCTGACGAAGGCCAGCTAGACAACCGCCAACTGCTGCCCGCCCTGCTGCTGGCGCTAGAGCAAGCGGGCGTAGCCCTGCACTGGCACAGCCCGCAAGACCCCCAGGCGCTGATGGCCGCCCACCCCAACGATTGGGTGCTGGACTGCCGTGGCCTGGGCGCACGCAGCCACTGGCCCGCCCTGCGCGGTGTGCGTGGTGAAGTCATTCGCGTGCGCGCCCCGGAAGTCACCCTGCAACGCCCTACCCGCCTGATTCACCCGCGCTACTCGCTCTACATTGCGCCCAAGCCCGAACAGGTGTTTGTGATTGGTGCCACCGAAATCGAATCGGACGACAAAAGCCCCGCCAGCGTGCGCTCGACCATGGAGCTGCTCAGCGCCCTCTACACCGTACACAGCGGCTTTGCCGAGGCGCGTATCCTGGAGCTCAACACCCAATGCCGCCCCACCCTGCCCGACAACCTGCCCGCCCTGCGCTGGCTGGGGCCTAGGGCGCTGCAAGTCAACGGCCTCTACCGCCACGGCTACATGATTGCCCCGGCCATGCTGGATACCGCCTTGCAAGTGCTGGCACTGGGGCAAGGCGCAAACAGCCCCTTGGCCCAGCAGTGGGAGGTGAAGGTGGAGGCTGCTGGCGAGGTTTAAGGCTTCGTTCAGCGTCTTAGCCAGCTTGAACACACGCCACTGCGCTTTGGCAAGCACTTGTTTCTGAGCGGTGCAGGCTGACACCGCACATTTTTTTCTGACGAAGGAGCCCGCTATGCACAACGACGATGAGCATGATGATTGTTATCGTGAGCAAGACGAGTTCGACGACCATTTTTCTGACCTGCTAACTGAGGTCAATATGCTGGCCCATGGCCTTTTGCTCGAAGATGCCATGCTGCAAGACCTGCTGCACGATGATGACGATGACGCACAGCCGGAAATCCACCTTGATGTGCCCTTTGTCCCCTCTGACGAGCGCATTGTTGAGGCCATGCTTGACCTAGCTGAAGTCACCTCACGCGATATGGTCTATGACCTGGGCTGCGGTGATGGCCGCATCGTTATCGCCGCTGCCATGCGGCGCAATGCGCGTGGCATTGGTGTTGACCTTGATCCATCCCGCATTGCCGATGCGATGGAGTACGCGGCCAACTCCCGTGTTGAGCATATGGTTGACTTCATCGAGGCTGATTTGATGAAGGTTGATTTCAGCGATGCCACCGTCGTCAACCTCTATCTGCTCGACAGCTTCAACCTAGAGTTGCGCCCCCGCTTGCAGCAAGAGCTGCGCCCCGGCACACGCGTTATCTCCCACGCTTTTGGCATGGGCGACTGGAAGGCCGATGAGCAGGTGCGCTGCAACGGCACCACGCTCTACAAATGGGTTGTGCCCGCCCGCCTTGAAGGTGAATGGGAGTGGCAGGACGGCAGCGGCCAGCATTACCGCATCGCCCTTACACAAAAACACCAGCAGCTCAAGGCCAAAGCCTGGGTGAATGCGGTCGCCGCCCACGAATGTAAGGCTCAGGTGCATGGCGACTTGTTCGAGGTGCAGCTGCGCCCCATCGCTGGCGACCAGCTGCAAAGCTTTGTGATGCGCTATCAGGAGGGTCGCCTTGAAGCTACGAACAAGACCCTACAGCCCCAAGCGGCAGTGCGCCTGCCAGCACCCGCCAAGGACACAAAAACAGGCAAAGCAGCAAGCCCTGGTTCAGCTGCTTAATTTTGAAGGTTTGCAATGGAAATTTTTATCAACCAAAAGGCACTCGCCCTCCCCCCCACGGCAGACGGCCTGGCCCCCAGCGTGGCCGATGCGCTGGCGCTGTGGAACGCCCGCCAGCCCTACGCCGTGGCACTGAATACCCAATTTGTGCCCAAAACCCACTACACCAGCCAGCGCCTGCAAGCAGGCGACAAGCTGGAAGTTATCAGCCCCGTTACTGGCGGCTGAATTAGCCCCCCTCTACGCCCATGACCGATACCCCCTTCCAACTCTACGACCAGCAGTTCAACAGCCGCCTGCTGCTGGGCACTTCGCGCTACCCCTCGCCTGCGGTGCTGGAGGCTGCTGTGCGCCGCTCCCAGCCTGCTATGGTCACCGCCTCGCTGCGCCGCCAAGGCAGCAATAGCGCTGATGTGGCTGATGCCGGAGCCAGCTTCTGGCAACTGCTCAAACAACTGAATGTGCCCGTGCTGCCCAACACCGCTGGCTGCATGAGCGTGCAAGAAGCCATCACCACCGCCCAAATGGCGCGTGAAGTGTTCGATACGCCCTGGATTAAGCTGGAACTGATTGGCGACGACTACACCTTGCAGCCCGATACCCTCAACCTGGTGCAGGCCGCCAAGACTTTGATTGACGATGGCTTCAAAGTGCTGCCCTATTGCACCGAAGACTTGGTGCTGTGCCAGCGCCTGGTAGATGTGGGCTGCCAGGCCGTAATGCCCTGGGCCGCACCCATTGGCACAGGGCGCGGCCCTGCCAACCCCTACGCCATGCAAATGCTGCGCGAGCGCCTGAGCGTGCCGCTGATTGTGGATGCCGGCCTAGGCCGCCCCAGCCATGCCTGCACGGTAATGGAATGGGGCTTTGACGGCGTGCTGCTCAACACCGCCGTGGCCTTGGCGCAAGACCCGGTGCAAATGGCCGGCGCGTTTGCCGATGCCGTTCACGCTGGCCGCGCCGCCTACCTGTCTGGCGCTATGGCCGAGCAAACTGCCGCCCAGCCCAGCACCCCCACCCTGGGTATGCCGTTCTGGCATCAGGCAGATTAAGCGGAGGTTGGATGCCACATACTGCCCCCTCTATCCCAACGATGGCCGCCGCCATCGTCGCTGCCCACAGCACCCAGTTTGCCCACCAAGAAGGCTTGCCCGCACTGCCCCCACCTGCTATTGAGGCAGGCAACGCCCAGCAGCAACACCCCATCTACCAAGCCGCCTTGCAAGCGTGCAGCCAACTGGGCTTTATTGCCCACGATGCCCACACCCTGGCCGCAGCCTGGCTGGCGCAAAGCCAGCGCTTGGGTGGTTTTGATGCCCAGCAGTGGCCGAGCACCCCGGCAGACTTTGGCATGGCCGCCATGGACAGCCTAAAGAATTAGGGCTGTACGCCGTGCTGCCCGATGCCGACTGGGTAGGCCGCATGGCCCGCGCTGGTGTGCCCACGGTGCAACTGCGCTTTAAAAGCGAGGATGCCGCTGCCATCCAGGCGCAAGTGCAAGCGGCTGAGCAAGCGGTGGCAGGCACCGGGGCGCGGCTATTCATTAACGACCACTGGCAAGCGGCGCTGGATGCGGGGGCTTACGGCATCCATATCGGGCAAGAAGATTTAGATGCCCTGCCCGCCGCTGCCCTAGAGCGCATCCGCAGCAGCGGCACACGCCTGGGGGTCAGCACCCACGGCTACGCTGAAATGCTACGCGCCCACCAAGTGCAGCCCAGCTATATCGCGCTAGGAGCCATCTTCCCCACCACCTTAAAGCGGATGGCCACTGCCCCCCAAGGGCTGGGGCGGCTGGCCGCCTATGTGGCGCTGATGCAGGACTACCCGCTGGTAGCGATTGGCGGCATCAGCCAAGCGCAGTTTGCCGCTGTGCGGGCGACGGGCGCAGGCTC
>CAZMMM010000085.1:0-7170 GCA_964567385.1 uncultured Comamonas sp. | reverse complement strand
TACCAACCCCCTGCCCACCCGCGCCGAGGTCAGCGACGTAGCCAACGCCGTACTCGATGGCACGGATGCCGTCATGCTCAGTGCTGAAACCGCGATAGGCAAATACCCATTGGAGACGGTGCGCGAAATGGCGCACATCTGCGCCGCTGCCGAGGCGGCAGAGGACATTCGCGTACATGCAGATTTTGGTGGCCAGTCGCACGACCGTATCGACCAGTCCATAGCCCTAGGGGCATTGTTCACCGCCCACCACTTGGGTGCGAAGGCCATTGTGGCGATGACGGACAGTGGCTCCACCGCGCTGTGGATGAGCCGCCACCGTATCCATATCCCCATTTACGCTCTCACGCCCAAGGTGGCCACCCAGCGCAAGATGGCGCTGTACCGCAACGTCAGCCCTTTGCTGATAGATACCAGCGCCGAGCGTGATCAGGCTTTGCAGCAGGCCGAAAACCACCTGCGCGAGCGCGGCATTGTCGATTCTGGCGATGTGTACGCCATCACCTGTGGCGAGCCTATGGGCCAGCCCGGCGGCACCAATATGCTGCAAATTTGCCAGGTGCGCGGCTAAGGCAATTCTGGGGTGCGGGCATTGCTTGGGGCCAAGGCTAAAATCAGCGTTTACCCCCACGCCTGCTAACGCACTGTTTTTCTATTGCTTTTTATTTAACCGGAGCCAACCATGCCCCTGATTTCCATGCGCGAAATGCTCGACCACGCGGCCGAGCACAACTACGGCATTCCTGCCTTCAACGTCAACAACCTGGAGCAGGTGCAAGCCGTGATGGCCGCCGCTGACGAGGTGGGCGCACCCGTCATCCTGCAAGCGAGCGCCGGTGCGCGTAAATACGCGGGCGAATCTTTCATCAAGCACTTGATTCAAGCCGCAACGGAAGCCTACCCCCACATTCCCCTGGTGATGCACCAGGACCACGGCACCAGCCCTGAAATCTGCCGTGGTGCACTCGACCTGGGCTTTGGCTCGGTGATGATGGACGGCTCTTTGCTGGCCGACGGCAAAACCCCTTCCGAGTTTGACTACAACGTGCGCGTGACCCAGGAAGTGGTGGCCATGGCGCACAAAATTGGCGCAACCGTAGAGGGCGAACTGGGCTGCCTGGGCAACCTGGAAACCGGCGATGCGGGCGAGGAAGACGGCATTGGCGCAGAAGGCAAACTGAGCACCAGCCAAATGCTGACCGACCCCGAAGAAGCCGCCCAGTTTGTACTGGCTACCCAACTGGACGCGCTGGCTATTGCGATTGGCACCAGCCACGGCGCATACAAATTCACCCGCCCGCCCACGGGTGACGTACTGGCGATTAGCCGCGTGAAAGAAATCCACGCCCGCATCCCCAACACCCACCTGGTGATGCACGGCTCCAGCTCGGTGCCGCAGGATTTGCTGGACATCATCAACCAGTACGGCGGCCAGATGAAGCAGACCTATGGCGTGCCCGTCAAGGAAATTCAAGAAGCCATCAAACACGGCGTGCGCAAGGTGAATATCGACACCGATATCCGCATGGCCATGACCGGCGCGGTGCGTAAATTCCAAGTGGAAAACCCCGACAAATTCGACATGCGCGAATGGATGAAGCCCGCCCGCGAAGCCGCCAAAGCCATTTGCAAACAGCGCTATCTGGAATTTGGCTGCGAAGGCCAGGGCAGCAAAATCAAGGGCTACACCCTGGAGCAAATGGCCAAGCGCTACGCCGCCGGTGAGTTGGCGCAAATGGTGAACTAAGCTTTTTTTTGAAAGCAGGGGCTTGCTTTGCCCCGGTGCCAACATGGATGCAGCTTCCCTGTGAAGCTGCATTTTTTGTTGCTGGTGCTTTTAAAAGTATTTCTTATACTGACTGAATTAACAAACTCTTACACACTAATGGGGGCCTTATGTTTCGCTGGTTGACAGGCTTGAGCCTGGTGAAAAAATTTTTCATTCTGGGAATCATTGTCCTGCTCATGCTGGCGTTCCCCTTGGGCATGTACTTGAGCAACACCCTGGCTGAAGTGCAAAAAGCCCAGCGCCAAGCCCAAGGCATTCCCACCTTGATGAGCTTGAACAGCATCATGGAGCAAGTCCAAATCCACCGAGGCTTGTCCGCAGGCATGCTCGGTGGGAATGCCCAACTGGCCCAGCGCCGCCCGGGTGTGCGTGATGCCGTCAACCAAGCCCTGACGCAGACGCAAAAAATTTTCCAGGATACCCAAGCACCGCAAAGCCAGCAAACGCTATTGCAAGATTTGGCAAAGCGCTGGCAAGCGCTGGAGCAGTCCATTGCTACCCAGGCGCTCTCCATGCCGCAAAGCTTTGCACAGCACACGGCCTTGGTTTCTGAGCTGCTGCTCATCAGCGAAGAGCTACTGGTGGCCTACCACCTGCACGCGACCGAGTTGCCAGAGAACCAGGCCCTGCTGCAAGCCACCTTGGTGCATGCCCCCATGCTGACGGAAAAAGTTGGGCAGTTGCGCGCCGTTGGCTCGGGCTTTTTGGCCAACGGCTTTATTACCGTAGAGGGGCGCGGCCAGGTGGGTGCTCTGCTGGGGCAGATTACTGAGCTGCAACAAATGGGCGGACGCTCGTTGATGCGTGCCATGCATCTTAATCCTGAGTTTCAGCGCAGCCTGGCCGAGCAGGTGCAAGTTGCCAACAACCTGCTGACTTCAGGGGTGCAGATTGCCCGCCAGGAAGTGCTGGAGATGGACTTGCTGCAATTCTCCCCACCTGATTATTTTGACCTGATGACGCGCACCATCAGCGCGGTTAACAACGTGCGTGTGATTGGTGCAGAGCGCCTGGGCCAGCGCCTGCTGGATGCTGCCGAGCAGCGGCGCAACCAGTTTGTGCTGATTTGCCTGGCCCTGGCTGCCGGGCTGGCCCTGATGGTGGGCCTGGCTGTGGTGTTTGTGCGCTCTATTACCGCGCCTATGCGCCAGGCCATTGATTTGGCCTTGGCAGTGGCTGATGGCCAGCTTAACGGGCGTGACCAGCCCACCGACAACAGCGAGGCAGGCGCTTTGATAGCCGCCCAGCAGCAAATGCGCGCTCGCCTGCGCCCTATCGTGCAGCAAGTGCGCAGCGGTGCCGACAGCGTGACCCTGGCCAGTGCAGAAATTGCCCAAGGCAACCAAGACCTGTCTGCCCGCACGGAGCACCAGGCCAGCGCCTTGCAGCAAACGGCAGCCTCTATGGAGCAGCTGAGCTCTACCGTGCAGCACAACGCTGATAACGCCCAGCAGGCGCGCCAGCTCACCGCCTCGGCACAGAGCATTGCCACCCAGGGCGGCAGCGTGGTGGATGAGGTGGTGCAGACCATGCAGGGCATTCACGACAGCAGCAGCAAGATGGCCGACATCATTGGCGTGATTGATGGCATTGCCTTTCAAACCAATATCCTGGCGCTGAATGCGGCTGTGGAGGCCGCCCGCGCGGGTGAGCAAGGGCGTGGCTTTGCCGTGGTGGCCTCTGAAGTGCGCTCCCTGGCCGGGCGCAGTGCGGATGCGGCCAAGGAAATCAAGCTATTGATTGACGACAGCGTCTCCCGCGTCAACCACGGCAATACCTTGACCCAGCAGGCCGGAGACACTATGCAGGCCGTGGTGCAGGCCATTGAAAAGGTGAATCAGATTGTGGAGGCCATCAGCAGCGCCAGCCAGGAGCAAGCCTCAGGTGTGGCGCAAGTGGGGCAGGCGATTACCCAGATGGACCAAGTCACCCAGCAAAACGCGGCACTGGTAGAGGAAATGGCCGCTGCCGCTGCCAACCTGCACCGCCAGAGCCAGGACTTGGTGCAGGCCGTGGCGGTGTTCCAGCTCGGTGGTGGGCAGCAGGCGGCGCAACCCGGCAGTGCAGCACAGCTGGGCCATGCGCCAGCAGCTACGGCCTTGTTGCAATAACAAGCGTCAAGCCGCCACCCAACTGCCAGATTTGCCGCCGTGCTTCTCCAGCACACGGATGTCCTGCATCACCATGGTTTTGTCGGCGGCCTTGCACATGTCGTAAATCGTCAGCAGGCCGACTTGCACTGCCGTCAGCGCCTCCATCTCCACACCGGTTTGCCCCAGGGTATGCACCGTGGCCGTGCAGACAATGCTGGCGCTGGCAGGCTCTAATGCAAACTCCACGGCGACACGGGTCAAGGCCAGGGGGTGGCACAGGGGAATCAAATCGCTGGTTTTTTTGGCGGCCATGATGGCGGCAATACGCGCCACGCCCAGCACATCGCCTTTTTTGCTGTTGCCGCTTTGCACCAGCGCCAAAGTGGCAGGCTGCATCACAATGCGCCCCTGGGCTACGGCCACGCGCTGGGTGCTGGCTTTTGTACCCACATCCACCATGTGCGCCTGGCCTTGGGCATCAAAATGGGTCAAAACAGCAGGGGAAGTGGGATGAGGCATAGCAAGCAGACCAGTCAAATCAAGAAAACAAAGGGGCGCAAAGGCGTAGAGGGGGCTGGCGGATTTGCAACTTTTGCAGCAGCCAACCATCATTCAATCATGGCACAGAACACCTTTTCCCCTGCGCAGCCGCACACTACCCCTCGCTTTCGCCCCCGCTTGCAACTGGCTAGGCGGCTGGTACTGTCTTTGGCTTGTGTGGTGGCTTTGAGCAACACGGTACAAGCGCAAGTCCAACTCCCCCATTTGGGCGATGGCGCAGATTGGGGCATGAGCCAAGAGCGCCAAGTGGGCGACAGCATCATTCCCCACCTCTACCGCGACCCAGATTACATCGACGATGCGCCCCTGCACGCCTACGTCATGGGGCTGTGGCATCCCCTGGTGCAAGCCGCCCTGGCACGCGGCGATATGAGCGAAGAGCTGCACGAGCGCTTTGCCTGGCAACTGCTGCTGGGCAAAGACCGCAGCATCAACGCCTTTGCCCTGCCCGGCGGCTACCTGGGCGTACACCTGGGGCTGATTGGTGCAGTCACCAGCAGCGACGAGCTGGCTACCGTGCTGGCGCATGAACTCAGCCACGTCACCCAGCGCCACATTGCCCGCATGATGGGCGAAGAAAAAAAGAATATGCCCCTGCTGCTAGCGGGCATGGTGCTGGGCGCATTGGCCGCCAGCAAAAGCCCAGACGCTGCCCAGGCGTTGATACTGGGTGGGCACGCCGCCGCTGCACAAAACCAGCTCAGTTTTTCCCGCGATATGGAGCGCGAGGCCGACCGCGTGGGCTTTAACCTGCTTGCACCCGCTGGCTTCAACCCCCAAGGCGCAGCCAGCATGTTCGACAAACTGCAACAAGCCAGCCGCTTGAACGACAACGGCAGTTGGCCTTACCTGCGCAGCCACCCCCTGACCAGCGAGCGCATTGCCGACATGCAATCGCGCCTGCCGCCCGATGCCCCCGCCCAGCCGCTCACCGGTAGCTACGAACACGCCCTGATGGCCGCCCGCGCCCGGGTTTTAAGCCAGCCCGGTATCGACCGCCTGCGCCAATGGGCAGAGCAAGCCCAAGGTAGCCAAGGCAGTGATTGGGCGCAGCGCCCGCCCAAGGAGCAAGCCGCCATCCTCTACGCCGCCGCGCTAGCGCAGCAACAACTGCGCCAACCCCAGGCAGCTGATAAAAACGCCCAGCGGCTGGAAGAATTGCTACAGCAGCAACAAGCTGAGGCAGCTGCCCTGCGCCAAAGTGCCTGGCTGCGTGCCGAGCTGGCGCTGGCCAATGAGCAGCCCCAGGCCGCCTTGCAAGCCCTGCGCCAAGCGCCTGCGCTGCCCCAAATACCCAGCGCTAATGCCAGTACCGCCACCAATCCCGAGGCACAGCGCCCCGCCCTGCTGCTGCAAGCCCGCGCCCTGCTGGCCTTGCAACGCCCGCAAGAAGCCGCCGAGCCGCTGCAAACCTGGGTCAGCCTGCACCCGCAAGATGCCCAAGCCTGGCAAGTGCTGGCGCAAGCCTGGCAGGCCGCAGGCCAGCCCCTGCGCAGCCTACGCGCCCAGGCCGAGGCGCAAGTCGCTATTTACGACTACAGCGCCGCGCTAGACCGCTTCAAAGCCGCGCAAACCCTGGCGCAGCGCCGCGGTGCGGCGGCTGACCATATTGAAGCCTCCATCATCAATACCCGCCTGCGTGAGGTGCAAAGCAAGCTCAAAGAGCAGGCCAGCCAGAAGTAAAGTGGTAAAGCGCGTCAGAGCGGGATGGTGAACACGTTCTTAGGCTGGTGCCTGCGCCTTGGCCTTTCTGCCCGCCAGCCACTTGCCCAGCAGCAGCACCAACAGCGCCCCACCTAAGTGAGCGCCCCAGTACCACAGGCTGGGAATATCGGGCTGACCTTTTTCATCCAAACCGCCCAGCTTGGGTGCCCACAGCCACTGCTCAGGGTTCCAGAACACCGGGTCGCCCAGGAACATGCCGCCCGCAATCCAGCCCAGCAACATGCCGCCCAGCAGCACCACCCAGGGGAAGCGCTCCATCAGCTTAATCACCAGTTGCGAACCCCAGACGATGATGGGAATGGAAATCAGCAGCCCCAGGCTGACCAGCAAAATCTGGTGGTCTTGGTGTGAGTTTTGCGCCGCACCGGCAATGGCAATCACGTTGTCCACACTCATCACCAAGTCGGCGACGATGATGGTTTTAATGGCAGCCCACAGGCGGTCGCTGCCTTCGATATGGGCATCGCCCTCTGCATCGGGGGCAATCAGTTGCACGCCTATCCACACCAGCAGCAATGCGCCTACCAGCTTTAAAAACGGCAGTGCCAGCAGCGCCATGGCAAACACAATCAACACCACGCGCAGCACAATCGCCCCGGCAGTGCCGTACACAATGCCCTTGGTGCGTTGCTGGGGCGGCAGCTTGCGGCAGGCTAGGGCAATGACCACGGCGTTATCCCCGCCCAGCAAAATGTCGATGATGATGATTTGCCCCAGCGCCACCCAAAACGGGGCGTGGGTCAGGAAGTCCAAGTCCATAGAGGCTTTCGGAAAAAAATAATCAACCCGCCGCTGCCGCCCGTTGCAGGCGGTCGCGTACCCCCTCCCATTCGGGGGCGTTGGGCGGGGCTTCCACCCAAATCAGGGCAACGCCTAGGGCATCCATATCGCGCAAATCGCTGAATAGCTGGCGGGCAGCGCTATCGGCATCTTCGGGCATGGGGCGCAGCAGCAGGCCGGGCGCGGTGTTGCGCAAAGCGCTGCGGTGGTAAATGGCAATGT
>CAZMMM010000084.1:0-7173 GCA_964567385.1 uncultured Comamonas sp. | reverse complement strand
GGCTGCGCTTTACCCTGGGTGTGCCGCATGCGCTGAATCATTCCGACTATGTGACGGCGGACAGCCCCCTGGATGTGCAGTTCATGGCCTGGTCGTGGCAGGGCGGGCGCAAATTCCTGCATCTTGACCTGGAGCCAGCGGGTGGTGTCACGCGCCTGGACGGGCAGGGCGCACCGGGGCGCACCTTCCAACTGCACCTGGGTTCCACCGGCTGCCGGGGCAATCCCATGTCGGGGGAGATGGTGGCTTGCCAGCGCCCCAACCGCGTGCCCGTAGTGTTGCCGGGCTTTGATCCGGCCCGTGACCAGGTGGTGTTCGATGTGCAGGCGCTGCTGGCACACAGCCGGATTGACCAGGATGCGGGCGGCTCCCTGGGCTGCATGGGGGCGGTGACAGACCCGGAATGCGGCCCGTTGTACACCGCGCTGGGTTTGGACATGGCCAGTGGCCAGCCTGCTGCCGACGCTGCCCAGGGCCAGGGTGCATCTGCCGTGTGGCGGGTGCAGCAACGGCCATGATGGTGCGTGGCCTGCCTGTGGTGACGGCTGGCCTCAGCAGTTGGCGTGGTTGGCGCAGGCGTATGCCCCGGCTGCTGTTGCTGGCGGTGGTGGCTGCACTCGGCATGACGGGTGTGCTGGCCACCGCTGCGGGCAGCGGCTGGCTGTGGGGACTGCCCCAGGGCTTTCCTGAACCCAAGCTGCCCACGGGCATGGCCATGTCGGCGCAGAAGGTAGAGCTGGGGCGGCACTTGTTCTACGACCCGCGCCTGTCGGGCAACGGCACGCTGTCCTGCGCCAGTTGCCACCAGCAGGCGCTGGCCTTCAGCGATGGACGGCGCGTGTCTGTGGGCATGACGGGCGAGGCACATCCGCGCAACGCGCAAGGGTTGGCGAATGTCGCCTACCACCCCAGCCTGACCTGGGCCAACCCTGCGCTGACCACGCTGGAGCAGCAAATGGCCGTGCCGCTGTATGCTGACCTGTTCGCCCAAGCCTACCCGGATGAGGGTACTGCGGGCGCTGTGGGCATCACCTGGGGGCGCATCATCCAGGCGATTGCTGCCTTTCAGCGCACCTTGCTGTCGGGCAACAGCCGCTATGACCAGTATCTGCGCGGTGAGCAAGCCTTGGCACCACAGGAAGAGCGCGGCATGGAATTGTTCTTTGGTGAGAAGGCCGAGTGCTTTCACTGCCACGGCAGCTTCAACTTCAACAACCAGTTGGTGCATGCCAAAAGCCGTCTGGTGGAAATGCCTTTTCACAATACCGGCCTGTACAACATCGGCGGCACAGGGGCATTTCCAGAAGGCAACCGGGGTGTGTTCGAGCTGACCCAGAACAGCGAGGATATGGGCGCATTCCGCGCCCCCAGCCTGCGCAATGTGGAAGTGACTGCGCCGTACATGCACGATGGCAGTATGGACACGCTCGATGAGGTGCTGGCCTTCTACGCTGCGGGTGGGCGCAACATCCGCAGCGGCCCCCACGCCGGGGATGGCCGCGCCACGCCCTACAAGGATGACTTCATCAACCGTATTGACCTGAATCAGCAGGAGCAGGCCGATTTGGTGGCCTTTCTGAAGACCCTGACCGATGCGGAGTTTCTGCGCAACCCCCGGTTTGCCAACCCTTTTGACGCTGCGCAATAGCCGCTGTAGTCCGTTGCAGCGCATCCCGATCCGCATCCTGCCCCCTTCGCGATGAGAGCGTGAACACGCGCTAAGTTCGCGTATCGACACATCGACACACCTGCAGCGGTTGTCGGCATTTTCAGACAGGGAGCAACGGGTTGTCAGGGCGCTGCCAGGGCAGGCGGTTATGCTCTGCGCTTCTTTGCTTTAAAGGAAGGTGTATGCCCCCCAGTAACCCCCTGTCTTCCTGGACGTTCGGCCCCATTCGCGTGCGCAGCCGCTGTGCTTGCGGCAGTGTGGGGTGTGAACAGTTGCATGAGAAGGTGATGACGGATATGTCGCACCGCTTTTTTGTGGGTGGGGCGGCGGCCATGCTGGCGCCTTTTGCGCTGGGGCCGGGGCTGGCACTGGCGCAAATCGCGCCCAGCAAGCCGCGTGTGCTGCTGACCAATTTGCGCTTGTTCGACGGTAGCGGCCAGCGTGTGCGTGAGGGCGAGCAGGTGCTGATCGAGGGCGAGCGCATTCAGGCGCTGCTGGGCGCGGGTGAGCAGGTGGCCGATGCCGAGGTGATTGATTGCCAGGGCAAGCTGGTGATGCCGGGGCTGATCGATGCGCATTGGCATGCCATGCTGGCGGGGATTCCGGAGATGGTCGCCATGACCTCGGATGTGGGCTATCTGTACCTGAGTGCCGCGCACGAGGCCCAGCGCACGCTGCTGCGCGGCTTTACCTCGGTGCGCGATGCGGGCGGCCCGTCCTTTGCCTTGAAGCGGGCGATTGATGAAGGCATGGTGGCTGGCCCGCGCATCTTTCCCAGTGGAGCCATGATTTCGCAAACCTCGGGCCACGGCGACTTTCGCCTGCGCACGGAGATACCGCGCTCGGACAACGAGCCTTTGAGTCTGATTGAGCGCGTGGGCGTGGCCATGATTGCCGACGGCGAAGACCAAGTGCTGCGCCGCGTGCGCGAGCAGCTCATGCTCGGGGCTACGCAAATCAAGATGCTGGCGGGCGGCGGCGTGGCCTCGATGTACGACCCGCTGGACAGCACCCAGTTCACCGACAAGGAACTACGTGCCGGCGTGGCCGCCGCTGATGATTGGGGCACCTACGTCATGGCCCATGTCTATACGCCCAAGGGTATCCAGCGTGCCATCCGCGCGGGGGTGAAAAGCATCGAGCATGGCCAGCTGGCCGATGAGGAAAGCGTGCGCATGATGCATGGCGAAGGCGTGTGGTGGTGCCTGCAACCCTTTTTCGACGATGGCGAGGGCAACGCCTACGCCGATCCCCAGCGCCAGGCAAGCAAGCGCAAGACCTCCGAAGGTACGGAAAAGGCTTATGCCATGGCGCAAAAGCATGGCATCAAGACGGCCTGGGGCACCGATATCCTGTTCAACCCAAAGAACACGGCCAGTCAGGGGCGGCATCTGGCCAAGCTCACCCGTTTCTACGACCCGCTCACCCTGCTGGCCCAGGCCACGGGCGTGAATGGCGAGCTGCTGGCGCTGTCGGGCGAGCGCAACCCCTATCCCTACACCCTGGGGCGTATCGCCGCAGGGGCGTGGGCCGACCTTTTGGTGGCCGATGGCGACCCCAGTGTGAGCCTGGACTTCCTGACCGAGCCAGAGCGCAATCTGCGCCTCATCATGAAGGGCGGCAAGGTCTATAAAAACACCTTGGGTTGAACCCGGAGCTGCCCATGCGCTGGATGCGTGTCTGCCTTTTGTGGTTGCTGTGCTGCCTGAACGCAGGCTATGCGGGGGCGCAGGAAGCGGGGCCGGAAGCCCCGCAGCCCCAGGTGCTGCGCGTGTACAGCCGCAGCATCACCACCCTGGCCGGGGAGGTGGGCGGCTATACGCCCCAGGACCGGGTAGCGGCTGCGGAACAGCGCATCGAGAAAATTTTCAGTGCCCAGCCCCATGCCAGTGTGAGCAGTCGGGTGGATATCAATGGTGCGGCCATTGTGCTGGGCGGGCAGTTGGCGTTTTACCTGCGGCCTGCAGACATCAATAGCCTGAATGGTGAAACCCTGGAGCAGCGTGCCCAAGAGGCCGTGCAAGCCCTGGAGCTGGTGCGCGAAGACCTGAGCGTGTTGCACAACCCAACGGCGATGGCCAAGATGGTGGCCTGGGTGCTGCTGGCAACAGTGGCGGCTGTCTTGGCCTGGAAGCTGCTGTGGCGCCTGCGCCGCTGGGTGCTGCGAAGGCTGCGCCATTGGGTGCATCCGGCGGTGCGTCTGGTCGGTGTGGTGGCTGGGCGCAAGGTGCGGATTGCCGTACGTTGGGTGTACCACGCCACGGCCCTGGTGTTTCTGCTGCTGGCCCTGGGGCTGGCCCATGCCTGGCTGTCAGTGGTGCTACACCAGATTCCCTATACCCGCGCCTGGAGCCTGAACCTCAACGGCCTGCTGTGGGCGTTTACGTTGGGCAGCCTGTGGGCGGTGCTGGAGCTGTTGCCCAATCTGCTGACGGCCTTGGTGATTTTGCTGGCAGCCCGCTACACCGCCCGTTTTGTCGCTTATCTGTTTGGGCGGGTTGAGCGCGGCGAGCTGGTGCTGGCCCAGTTTGACCGGGACACTGCCACCACCACGCGGCGCTTGCTGGTGTTTGCCGTGTGGGTGTTTGCCCTGGCGATGGCCTACCCCTATCTACCGGGGGCGCAGACCGAGGCGTTCAAGGGGCTGTCGGTGATGATTGGCCTGATGGTGTCGCTGGGCGCATCCAGCCTGGTGGGGCAGTTTGCCTCGGGGCTGATTCTGATTTACTCCCGTGCGCTGAAAGTAGGGGAATACGTGCAAATCGGCGAGGTGGAAGGCACGGTGGCGCAAATCGGCCTGTTCGCCACCAAGCTGCACACCAATCTGCGCGAGGAGGTGAACATCCCCAATTCGGGCCTGGTGGGCGAAAAGGTGAAGAACTTCTCGCGGCTGACCCGAGGCGGCGGGGTATTGATTGCTGTGAACGTGACGGCCGGTTATGACATACCTTGGCGGCAGGTCGAGGACATGCTGCTGGAGGTGGCCGACGATACCCCAGGCGTTCGTACCCACCCTGTCCCGAAGGTGTTGCAGAAAAACCTTTCGGACACTGGCGTGGAATATGAATTGCGCGTGGCGATTGACGAGCCTAGGCACAAAGCCGCCATCGTCAGCCTGCTGCATGGCAAGGTGCAAGACGTGTTTGCCCGGCAAGGCGTGGCCATGCTCTCGCCCCAATACATTGTGGAGATGGGGCAAGGGCAAGAGCCGCCTGCATCAGCAGGTGCTTAAAACTGCCAGGTGGCTCCCAGCAGGGGGCCGCCTTGCTGGACATCCAGCAGCATGCCGTGCTTGCGGTAGTCCACGGCCAGGTGGCGGTATCCAAAGGACAGATGCACCTTGTCCTTGAGCGCGTAATTGATGCTGCCCATGACTTGCCAGGTCGAGCGCGCGCCCACGCCAAAGCCCCCGACATCGGCATACAGCAGGCTGGACCAGCGCGGGGCCAGTTGCGAGCGCAGGCGCACCGCGATGACCGGGTCTGTCCAGTCGGCGTTGCCGCTGGCCTGGCGTTGCAGCGCTGGGACAGTGACCGTGGTACGCATGTGCCAGAAGCGCAGGCCGCCCAGCACATCCAGGCTGTGCTGGGGGTGGTCATGCAGCACCTGATACCCCGCCAGGGCGCTGATGGCCGTCTGGCGCAGCTTGCCCTGAATCGGGATGGTGGCCCCGCCCATTGGCAGCGTGCCCGCATCGGAGAGCGAGGCATAGGTCACGTCACCCAGGGCGACAAAGCGCTGATGGCGGGCGGTGGCATGCAGAAAGAATGCGCCATCCAGGTGTTTCAGAATTTCTGAAAACGACTTGCTGGTGTGTAGGGTGGGGGCGCTGCCGGTGGGGCGCATGTCCCCGGAGGAGCCGGTCATCCAGACATAGGGGGTGACTTGAAAGCGCCAGCCAGCGTCGGGCGATGGTGTTGATGTTTGTGCTAGGGCCAGGCTGGGGGTCAGGGTCAGGGCATACAAAAAAGGGCGCAATGGGTGCATACGAGCTTGTCTCCTGAATGTGCGATGGGCAAAAAGCCACGCCCCAGTGTGCAGAACGTGGCGGGTGATAGTTACCGGTCAACTTTCCTTGGGAATAGCGGCGGTGGAGCAGCAGAAAAGGGATACCTTGTTGTTCGTAACAGATTGTAGGGTAAGCGGGTCGTGTTCCCAGTCCCCCAGTCCCGCTTGGTGGAAACGCCTTTTCACAATACTGGTCTGCGCAACATCGGGGGGCAGGTGCGCTTCCAGAAGGCAACCAAGGCGTGTTTGAGCTGACGCAGAACAGCAAAAGCATGGAGGCGTTGTGTGCTCCTGACCTGCGCAGTAGCCGCTGTAGTCCGTTGCAAACATCGCCTTGGGGGGAGCGCTGCGCTACCATTGGCAGCTTTTTTGAGTCACGACTACTGCCCTATGGAACCCTTGATGCCCCCCCTTGATGCTGCCGAGCTGGATGTGTTTGCCCCGGACGCTGGGCAAGACCCCGAGCTAGCCCAGCTGCGCCTGCCCCAGCACTCGCTGGAGTCAGAATCCAGCGTGCTGGGTGGCCTGCTGCTGGACAACAACGCTTGGGACAGGGTGGGTGACCTGCTGGTGGACAGTGACTTCTACCGCCATGAGCACCGGCTGATTTTTGCCGCCATCAGCAAAATGGTGGGTGAGAACAAGCCCGCTGACGTAATTACTGTGTTTGAGCACCTGCAAAGCCAGGGCAAGGCGCAGGAAATTGGCGGGGTGGTCTATCTGAACCAGCTGGCGCAATATGTGCCCAGTGCCACCAATATTCGCCGCTACGCAGAAATCGTGCGCGAGAAGGCGGTGCTGCGCAAGCTGTTGACAGCCAGCGATGAGATTGCCACCCAGGCGCAAAACCCTCAAGGCAAGACGGTGGAGCGCATTCTGGACGAGGCCGAGCAGAAGATTTTTGCCATCGGGGAAGAGGGCGCACGCATGAAGCAGGGTTTCCAGTCCATGGAGACCTTGGTGGTGGACTTGCTCGACCGTGTGCAAGAGATGGCGGAAAACCCGCAAGACGTTACCGGCGTGCCAACCGGTTTTGTGGATTTAGACCGCATGACCAGTGGCTTGCAGCCTGGGGACTTGGTGGTGCTGGCAGCGCGTCCATCTATGGGTAAAACCTCTTTGGCCGTCAACATTGCTGAACATGTGGCATTGCAGGAAGCGCTGCCGGTGGCGATTTTCTCGATGGAGATGGGGGCGGCGCAGCTGGCGGTGCGTATCGTCGGCTCGATTGGACGCATCCACCAGGGTAATCTGCGCAGCGGCAAGTTGACCGATGAAGAGTGGGGCCGCCTGAGCGAGACGGTGGAGAACCTGCGCCAAGTCTCTTTGCATATTGACGAAACACCGGGCCTGACACCTTCAGAGCTGCGTGCCAATGCCCGCCGCTTGGCGCGCACCAGTGGCAAGATGGGCCTGATTGTGGTGGACTATTTGCAGTTGATGGCAGGCTCTGGCACAGGCAGTAGCGGTGATAACCGCGCCACCGAGCTGGGCGA
>CAZMMM010000083.1:0-7193 GCA_964567385.1 uncultured Comamonas sp. | reverse complement strand
GGTGATGGTCAGATGGGCGGGGCGGTCATGGGCGTATTTGTATTTATTCGCATTGACGGGTGTTGCAATGCAGCAAAATAGCGGCCGTTCCAACTACCTGACATCGAAGGGGCAAGCATGCTGCTCAGCAACACCGAATACATTCCGGGCCACAACGTGACCCGCCACCTGGGCCTGGTGCAAGGCAGCACCGTGCGCTCCAAGCACGCCGGGCGCGATTTGATGGCCGGGTTGAAGAACATCGTCGGCGGCGAACTTAAGGGCTACACCGAGCTGCTCAACGAATCGCGCCAGGAGGCGCTGGAGCGCATGCAGGCCCAGGCCCAGCAACTGGGGGCGAACGCGGTCATCAACATCCGCTTTTCCACATCGAACATCGCGGCGGGTGCGTCCGAGCTGCTGGCCTACGGCACGGCGGTGGTGATCGAGGCCGGCCATTGAGCGCGGCGAGGGCTTACCGTCATGGAACTGCTCATCAATCTGGCCTTCATCGTGCTACTGGGGCTGACGGGGCTGGTCTTCGGCAGCCTCAGCGAGCGCCGGCACTACCGCTCCATCCGCGAGCGCGAGGCGCAATACCGCCACATCCTGGTCTTCAATGAAAAGCGCCCGCCGCCAGCGGTGTCGGGCCAGCCCTTTCACCTGGTGCAAGGCTCGGTGGTGGTGTCCAGCGACTACTTCAAGAACATGGCCGCCGGGCTGAGCAGCCTGTTTGGCGGCAACCTGAAAACCTATGAAGCCCTGCTCGACCGGGCGCGGCGCGAGGCCATGCTGCGCCTGAAACAGCAGGCCGACGAGTGCGGCGCACACATGGTGGTGGGCGTGTTGTTCGAGACCAGCACGCTCAACCAGAACCAGCGTGGCCAGATTGTGAGCTGTGAGGTGCTGGCCTACGGCACGGCCTTCGAGCTGCCATCTGCCCATGCCTGACGACCAGCCCGCCTACGCCAACCCCGAGGTCAATCACTCGGTCAACGTTGGCACTGGCTCACCGCTGCGCGAGTTTTTCAGCTTGAGCCTGTGGCTGATGCTGGCTGTGGCGCTGCTGGTGGGGGCGGTGTTCCTGGGCGCACGCTGGCTGCTGCCCCTGGTGCCGCTGTCGTGGGAGCAGCGCATGGTGCAGCCCATTCTGGCGCAGTGGCGCGGCACGGCTGAGGAGCCGCTGGAGGCCCGCCAGCGCCGCGCATGGCTGCAAGCCCTGGCCGACCGCCTGCGGCCCGCCATGCAGTGGCCGGCCGATATGCCCGTCACCGTCCACTGGCTACCAAGCGACGTGCCCAATGCTTTTGCCACGCTGGGCGGGCATGTGTTCATCTTTCAGGGGCTGATAGACAGTGTGGACAGCGAAAACGCCGTGGCGATGGTGTTGGCGCACGAGATGGCGCACATCCGCCACCGCGACCCCATCGTCGCCCTGGGCGGTGGCCTGGTGGTGGGGATGAGCTTGCAGGCAGTGCTGGGCGGCGCTGGCCTGCTCGGCTCAGGCGGTGTGGCGGGCGAGGCTGCGGCAGCCCTGTCGCAACTGAGCTTCTCGCGCCGCCAGGAGCGTGCTGCCGACACCGCCGCGCTGGCCGCTTTGCGGGCGCACTACGGCCATCTGGCCGATGCGGATGCCTTTTTTGCCGCCATGCTGTGCGAGGAGCGCGGCGGCAGCGCCCCCGAGTTCTTGCAGACCCACCCCGACACAGCCAGCCGTGTGCAGGCCATCCGCACGGTGGCCAGCGGCCAGGCCGGGGATGCCGCGCCTGTGCCACTGCCTGCTTTCATGCACGGCCAGAAAAAGCAGGTTGCCTGCCGTTGACTGTGCCCAGCGCAGGCCCAGCCGCATTCAACAGCCTGGCCGCATCGGGGCATGAGCCGTTGGATTCTTTTACTGCGCAAATTTGCTAAAATGAGAAATTAAAATCATTATGTCTCAGGCCGTTCATATATGCTCAGTAAAAAAGACCAAATATACCAAGAGATATTGTCCCGCCTATTTAGTGGACGTTATCGTTTTGGCGACCCTATTCAAGTCAAGGAAATCAGCGAGGAAACCGGGGTCAGTCGTCATCCCATCATGACGGCACTCTATAGCCTTCAAGAATGTGGGCTGATTCGGATAACAGCCCAAGTGGGTTGCGAGGTCATATCCCCCACTATCGAGGAAGTCAGTGATTTCTACCGCATGTTTTCTCTGATTGAAGGTTTGATTGGAGAGTTTGCGGCCATTCGGAGAACGGATGCGGACTTGCTCAAATTACGGATGATTAACGAGCAAATCGCCTCCATTGCACCAGATACCCCGGATGCTGGGGTCATTTATCGAGAACTGAATGTGGCTTTTCACAAGCAGTTGCATGCCATGTCATACGCCCCATTGGTTTGCTCGCGCCAGGCATCCAATTTTGAGCTGTCTGATTTCTATCTGGTGCAAACCGGTGGAATAACGGCGCATTTGCCCTTGGTGGCGCAGGAGCATCAGCAAATCATTGATGCGCTGGCCAAACGCGATGCCCAGGCGGCAGGCCAGTGGGCGCGTGCGCATCTGGAAAGTGTGGCTCAGGATGTACTGGCGGCTATGGAGAAGCGGGCCGTTGCCTGCCCCCTGAAACCTGCCCCCTGAAATTCCACCCCAATGCCGCAACCCAGGCGCGGGGTTGCGGCATGGTTGATGCAGGGGTTCCCAGGCCGAATCAGTGGAGGAACTGCCACTTGCCGTCACGCACCTCAATCAGCACGGCAGCCGTGGGGTCATAGCCACCGTGGTCCGTGGGACTCATGGTGTACGTGCCATTCGCGCCGACCAGTTTGTGGGTGCGCTCCAGACCATCACGCAGCGCTGTGCGAAACGCGGCAGTACCGGGTTTGGCTTCACCGCCCTTGAGGGCATCTTCAATGGCGGTTCCCAGAATCTGAGCGCCATCCCAGGATGCTCCGGCAAATGTGGAACGAGAATCTGCGCCATGTTTGGCTTCAAGCGCCTTCAGAAATTGCAGGGCAGTGGCCTTGTTGGGATGGGTATCCGGCAATTGCTCGGCCACGAGAACCGGTGCAACGGCCAGTCGAGCGCCCTCAATCGCTTTGCCACCAACGCGCAGAAAGTCTTTATTGGCCACGGCGTGCGAATGATAGATGTGGCCCTTGTAGCCACGTTCGCGCAGGGTGGTGTGCGGCATGGCGGCGGGTGTGCCCGCACCGCCGACAAAAACCACATCGGGTTTCGCGCCCATGATTTTCAGTGCCTGTGCCGTGACGCTGGTGTCCGTCCGTCCAAATCGCTCGACGGCAACCAGTTGGATGCCTGCCTGCTCAGATGTTTTTTTGAGGGCTTGCAGCAGCAATTCGCCCCAGGGGTCAGAGAAACCGATGAAGCCAACCGTTTTCGCCCCTGATGTTTTCATGTCCGTCATGACGCGCCCGACCATGACTTCTGCCAGTGGTTCAACGCGGAATGCCCATTTGAGCTTTTCGGCGCTGACCTCAATGGGCGCTTGCGCCAGCAAAGGCGTGCCGGTTTCCGCGGCAATATCGGCCATAGCCATAGCGGCTGATGTGAGGTTGAAGCCGAAAAGCGCATCCACCCGGTTCTCGTCAATCAGTTTGCGTGCATTTTTCACCGCAGTGGTGGGGTCTGTCGCATCATCCAGAACGATGTAGTTGACTTTCTCTCCGCCAATTTCTTTCGGATAAAGCTCCACCGACTTGCGTGTTTCAGTGCCCAAAGAGGCCGCTGGCCCGGTCAGAGAAAAAACAACCCCGACATTGACATCGGCAAAAGAGGCACTCATGCCCCCAAGGGCGATTCCCATCGCGCCGACCCATTTGCATAACGTAGGCTTCATCATCATCTCCTGGTTGAAGTGGTAATCCTGAATTTTTAGGTGGGTGACAGGATGTAAGGGCGCATCCTGCCCCGTGGGTTATTGGAGGTTCAGCACGCGGTTGAGCGCCTGCTCCAGCAGGGCGGCTGCTTCGGCAGGGTCATGCACGGCCCCGGCAGAGCGCCAGGCCACGATGCCATCGGGCCGCACCAACAACGCGCCCGCCTCCTCAATGTCGCGGCGGCGCTGCCACTCGCAGTACGGGTCTTGCGTACCTGGAGCGCCTGTGACCACCGTGCGCAGATAGGGGCGTGCAAGCCGGTGGGTGGCCTCCACCCAGGCCGTGCCTGCCAGGCCGGTGACAAGACTGAACATGCCCTGACCGGTGACATCCAGGGTGGATATGCGCTGGCCTTGGCGATTGATGAGCCAGGCGTGTGGAATTTTTGCGCCTGGGCGGGTGCTGGCCTGAAGGTACAGCTCGCGGTCACGCGCCCAGACTTCTTCGCCAGCGTCTGCATCGGGGAGGACGGCGCTGGAGGTGTAGCGCTGGTTCATCTCGACACCCTGCGCATTGAACTCCCTGTTTTTCAGGGCCAGTGCCTCCTGCGCTGCCTGGCGGGCTTTTTCGCCCTCAGGCCCAGGGTCTTTGAACCGGGAGATACCCGCAGCCACCGGGTTCTCTGCGCCTTCGACACGGAACACCGCCTTCATGGGGGCGTAATCCAGGCGGGATTGATTGGCCCGCATGACAATCTGCTGGCCGACCGGGGCGCGCTCCTCACTGTAGGTTTGCAGCAGCGCCTGGCCTGCGTGGCCTTTCAAGACATAGGCGAGTTTCCAGGCCAGGTTGAACGAGTCCTGCACGCAGGTGTTGAGGCCCAGGCCGCTCGACGGCGGATGGCGGTGGACGGCATCCCCGCCGCAGAAGACACGCCCATTGGAATAAACCGGCGCATAGGCTTGGTTGACGTACCACACCGAGGCCCGCACGATGTCTGCCTCAAGCGCCGGGTCGCCCACGAGGACGCGTATTTTCTCCAGGCATGTTTCGGGGCTGAGATCAGGCTCGCCTTGGGATATATCAAAGCCCCAGCCTGCAATCCATTGTGTCCACGGCCTGATGGCTCGCAGCAGGCCAAAACCGATTTCGCCAAATGAGGCATGGGGCGTAACAATCCAATGCAGGATGCTGGGGCGGTGCGCCACATACCTGGACAGGTCGGCATTGAACACCACATAGGCCGTGCCCGCGCGGGCCAGTTGCCCCTCGACTTTCAGGCCCGCATCCTCCAGCACTTTGGAGCGTGCGCCGTCCGCGCCAAACAGGTATTTGGCCCGCATCGTGTAGGTGCGGCCTGTGAGGCGGTCTTGCAAATCGACCGTGACACCATCGGCATCCTGCTGGTGCGAGAGGTACTCGGTATTGCAGGCAAACGTCGCGCCACGCTCGGCGGCGTTCTTGAAAAGAATCGGCTCAATCAGGGGCTGGGGAATATCCAGCAGTTCACAGGGGCTGCCCTGGATGTAGTCGCCCTTGCGCTCATCGCCCGTGCCCCAGGCGCGAATCCGCAGCAGCTCCTCCCCAGCCAGGCTGGTGGTGAACAGGCTGTCGCCCATGTGCGCCCAGGGCGTGGCGTAGCGGTAGGACTCCTCCTCAACCTGGAGGTCGCGCAGCACCTCCATCGTCCGCTGATTCGTGATGTGGGCGCGGGGGGTGTCCGCCAGCCAGTTGAAGCGGGCCACCATGTGGCACTGCACACCGTATGTGGCCAGGGCCAGCGCCAGGGTGGCCCCCGTCGGGCCATTGCCGACAATCAGGACATCGGTATCAAACTTGCTCAAGGGCTGCATCGTCTCCTCCTTGGATGCCGGGGTGTTGTGAATGCGCAGTGTCAGCGCCTGAATGGGTTATAGACATTCTTGCATTCTTGCATGTTAGCATGACTGGTGGTGCGTCACAAGAGGATATGAGTGAGCCACGGGGCTGTTTGACCGTTTTGATTGCAGGGGTAAACCCTGGGAAATCTCCGTTATGCTCGCCCAGTTTTATTGTTTAAGGGGTGGCAATGTTTGGTTTTCTGATTAGTCTTTTTTGGTGGGCGCTAATTTTGCTCATTGTCCTGGGAGTGTTTGCTTTCAGGTCATACAACAAGCTGCAAGCCTTGGCACAGGGGCTGCGCGAGGCGGCATCCAATACAGAGGTGGCCATCAGCCGTAAGCTCTCGCTGGTGAACCAGTTGATTGATATGGTGCGCAATTACCAGGATTTTGAGCAGTTCACTCACCTGAAAATCTCTGGTGACCAGGCTGATAGCTTGAGTCAAGCTTGGACACAATCCGGGCAAATCCTGACTAGTATCCAGGGCATGGCGCAGCGTTACCCAGAGCTGCGAGCCAGTGAGCAATACACAAGCCTGGCGGCGAGTATTCAACTGAGTGAGCAAGCCATTATGGATGCGCGTGAACGCTATAACGGTGCGGTGCGTAGCTACAACACCACACGAGGCAGCATCCCAACTATATTTGTGGCCCGTGTCATGGATTTTGCCGTAGCGCCTTACCTGGAGTTTGACCATGCCGGTGTGGCACAGGTCAATACACTCAAAGACTTCAAGACCGATGATGGCGAACGCCTGCAACAGTTGCTGCAAGGCGCTAGCTCTAAGCTGGTGGACAACTCACGCGCAGTTGCTGCGAGTACCTTACAAGCGGGCCGTGCCCTGCAAGAGCGTTTGCAAGCCGGTGTGCAGGAGATCACAGACACTCAGGAGCCACGGCCCTTATCCACAGCGGCGGCTATCCCCGCCATGCCAGCCAGCCCTGAGCAGACACAATTTTTTTATATGCAACAAGCTGGGGGTGTACCCCAGGGGCCGCTGGCCTTGCCCGCACTACAGCAACTACTTGCTGAAGGCACCTTGGGCACAGAGGCACAATTTGCCCTCGTAGGCAGCAGCACGTGGCAGAGCCTGAGCGAATGGCAAGCGACTACTCAGAGCGAGGCTGCCTGAGCGCTTAAACCTGTAGCCTGGCTGCGCTTTTGCCGCTTCGGGCTACGAGCCTGCCACCGGCAGCAACGGAAACCGCACAGCTTCCAGCCCCTCTAGCCCAAACTGCGCTAGTAGTTCGCGCAGGCGTTGGGCGCTGCTGCGCTTTTTCTGGCCGTTGTAGCGGGCGATGATGAGTTCGTTTTTCATGCTGTGCTCCCAGCCCACTAGCTCGGTCACGGTGACTTGGTAGCCACAGGCTTCTAGGTACAGGCAGCGCAGCACATTGGTCAGGTGGCTGCCGATTTCGCGGGTGTGAATAGGGTGTCGCCACAGCTCGGCCAGCGGGGTGCGGGCGAGATTGATGGCTTTGTTCTGGCGCATGGCGGCGGCCAGTTCG
>CAZMMM010000082.1:0-7342 GCA_964567385.1 uncultured Comamonas sp. | reverse complement strand
TCAGCATTGCCGGTGGTGGCGACACCTTGGCCGCCATTGCCAAGTACGGCATCGAAGACAAGGTGGGCTACATCTCCACCGGCGGCGGCGCTTTCTTAGAAGTGCTGGAAGGCAAAACCCTACCCGCCTTTGAAATCCTGGAAAAACGCGCAGCAGCATAAAACTGGGAGCGGGCTTGTTGCATTTTCGAGCCATCGCTTAGCGATAAGCTCTGCCAATCCTTGTCATGCTTTGTTTTGACAGACACAATTTGGCGGTATTGGCCTTGCCAATCCAATCTCTTAAGGTCTGTTCATAGACCTTTTTAATGATTAGAAGGAGAACCTATGCGTTCCTATAAAAAAACAGCCCTTTTGGCCTTGGCAGCCACTGCCACCATGGCTTTAACGGCTTGTGGCACGGCCCCTATCCCTGTTGCCAGCAATTTTGAATACACCTCGCAGTACAAAGCACGCTCTGCTGGCCACTGGGATTTGATGGCCAATGACGTGGTGGCCCAAACCCTGGAAACCCTGCAAGGCGTAGGCATCCAGCGCAACATTCCCGTTTATGTATCCCTGCCTGGTGCGGCCACAGCGTTTGACCAGGGCTTTCGTGACTTCTTGATTACCAAGCTGGTGCAAAGCGGTGTTTCCGTTTTGGACAAGCCTGAGCAGGCCGAGCTCAACCTCTCCTACAACACCCAGGTGGTGGTGCATAACAGCCATCGCCCCCACTTCATCCCTGGCCAGTTCACCATGCTGGCCGGTGGCTTGATGGCAGCCTATGGCCTGCGCCACGAGCACCTGGACATGCAGCTACTGGGAGGCCTGGGCTTGGCTGGCGCTGCAGACTTTGCCAACAGCATCAACTCTGGCGGCCCTACCCACACCGAAGTGATCTTGACCACCTCGGTGCAGCGCCCAACCGAGGGGCAGTACCTAGCGCGTAAAACCGATGTGTACTACCTTGAAGACGTGGATGCGCCCTTATTCTTGGCTCGGCCTGCGCCCCTGCCTGCTAAAACCTACACTGTGGTGGATCGATAATCATGGCCCTGCGTAAAATTTTGCTCCCTTTGGCTGCAGTGGCAGCCTTGGCTGGCTGTGCTTCCCAGCCTCAACCCGTGCGTACCCATATCCCCACTTATGAGGCGGCACAGGCCAACCCCTTCGTCACCAGCTCACACGCAGCGGTTGATGCCCTGATTCAAGGCTTTGACATTGCCAGCCTGAACCAAGCCCCCGTCCTGGTGTCCACTGTGGTGAACATCAACGACCTGAAACAGTCCGCCCCTCTGGGCCGTACCTTGGGTGAGATTTATGCCTCCCAGCTGGCGAGCAATGGCTTTAACGTCAAAGAGATGAAGCTGCGCGGCGACGTGTATGTGCGTGAGGGCACGGGCGAGCTGCTGCTGTCCCGCGAAATCCGCGAAATCGCCAGCCAGCACAATGCGGCTTTGGTGCTGGTGGGTACCTACTCCCCCGCCTCACAATACACCTATGTCAGCATGAAGCTGGTGCGCACGGCAGATAGCCGCATCATCCGCAGCCATGACTATGCTCTGCCCAACGACCGCGATGTGCAGCGCCTGCTTAAGTAATACGCTGATGCAGCAAACGCTCGCTTAGTCGGCACAAAAAATCCCGCTCAGATGGCTCTGGCGGGATTTTTTATAGGCGGCTGGCCTTGGGTTTACTGCGTTTCGCCCATGTAGATTTCTACGCGACGGTTGCGAGCGCGGCCATCAGCGGTGGCGTTGCTGGCAATAGGCTCGTAGGAGCCACGGCCTTCGGTGTAGATGCCGGAGGCATTGGCACCGCGCATGGCCAGGTAGTCACGGGTGGCGTTGGCGCGGTTGAGCGACAGCGGGTTGTTAATAGCATCGCTGCCGGTGCTGTCGGTGTGGCCAATGATGTGTACCACCGCGCCAGGGGTGTTGCGCAAGCCTTCGGCAAAGCGGTTCAGGATGGGCGCAAAGTTGCTCTTGATGTCGTAGCGGCCAGTGTCAAAAGAGATGTCGCTGGGGATGTCGAGCTTCAGGCGGTTGTCTGCCGTTTGCGATACATCAATGCCGGTGCCTTGGGTTGCCTCCTGCATTTCACGCTTGCGCTTTTCCATGTTGGCCGACCAGATGTAGGTGCCAATACCGCCTACGGCAGCACCAGCAGCAGCGCCTACGCCCGCCTTGCCGCCTGTGCCCTTGGCAATAGCTGCACCAGCAATGGCACCTACACCGGTGCCAATGGCAGTGCGCTTTTGGGTATCCGTCATGCCGCCGCCGGTGCCGGAGCAGCCAGTCAAGGCCAAGGAAGCGACCATCACGGCGGCTACGGGGAGCAAAGTCAGGGATTTATGCATAAAAGGCCTCTCTTGATAAACAAACAATGGAAAGATATTTTCTCAGCGGGCTTGGCGCAGAATCGGGGGATGCGATCTCATCCCTTTTTTGCCGCGCTCACGCAGCGCCTGCTGTTGTTTTTTATTGTAGGCAGTTTGGCTGCTTGCACGTCTTCGCGTAAACAGGATGTTACCTTTGTTGACAAGGACACACCCATAGGCACAGCCCATCTGCCCTCGGGCATGGTGGCTGATACCCACCCCCTGCCTGCGCCAGCGCGCCGTGCCAAAAGCCACTGGCAGCCTGTACGCTGGGCCAGCTTGCCGGGTCTGGCAGACGATGATGTGCAGCAGGCTTGGCAAGCTTGGCTGCAAAGCTGCCAGAACCCACCGGCGGCCTTTGTCAAGCTCTGCCCAGAGATTCGCCGACTGCAGGGTGCGCAGCCCGCACAAATCTGGCACTGGCTGCAAACACGCATGCAGCCCTATCGGGTGCAGGCCCATGATGGCCAGGCCAAGGGCATGCTAACGGCGTATTACGAACCTTATCTGACGGCTCGCCGCCAGCCTGATGCACAGTTTCGCTACCCGCTGTATAGCACGCCGCCTGCCTTGGTGAGCAATCAAAAAACCCGCTGGTTTACCCGTCAGCAGATTGAGACTTTGCCGCAAGCACAGGCCGCCTTGCGTGGGCGTGAGCTGGCCTGGCTGAGTGACCCGGTGGAGGCGCTGATACTGCACATACAAGGTTCAGGCCGCTTGCTGATGACTGAGGCTGATGGCCGCCAGCGCCAGGTGCGCATGGCTTTTGCCGCAACCAATAACCAAGCCTATGGCAGCGTGGGGCGCTGGCTGTTGGATAGGGGCTTGGTGCGCGATGCCACCTGGCCGGGCATCAGTGCCTGGGTACAGGCCAATCCGCATCGGGTACAAGAAATGCTGTGGAGCAATCCGCGCTACGTCTTCTTTAAGGAAGAGCCTTTGGAGGGCACTGCAGCACAGTTTGGCCCGCGCGGGGCGCAAGGCGTGCCGCTAACGGCTGGGCGCTCGATTGCCGTGGACCGCGCCAGCATTCCCTATGGCACACCGGTATGGCTGCACAGCACCGGCCCCACCCAGCAACTGAGCCGCATGGTTGTGGCGCAGGACACAGGCAGCGCTATTGTGGGCGCTGTGCGTGCGGACTACTTTATGGGCTGGGGGGCTGAGGCGGGTGATATCGCAGGCCGCACTAAGCAAGACCTTTACCTGTGGACGCTATGGCCCAAAGGCGTGACTGTGCCGCAGTAAAGATAGCGGGAGGCGGAGGGCTTAGTTAATCTTCTCCAGGCAATAACCCAGGCCGCGCACAGTGGCGATGCGAATGGGGCCTTGCTCGATTTTCTTGCGCAGGCGGTGGATATAGACCTCGATCGCGTTATTGCTCACCTCTTCGCCCCATTGGCACAGGCTTTCCACCAGCTGGTCTTTACTTACCAGGCGGCCAGCGCGTTGCAGCAGCACCTCCAGCAGACCCAGCTCGCGGGCGGACAGCTCTATCATCTTGCCCTCTATGGTGGCCACACGGCCTACTTGGTCGTACTCCAGCGGGCCGTGTTTGATGGTGTTGCTGGCCCCGCCCATGCCACGGCGCGTCAGGGCGCGCACCCGGGCTTCCAGCTCTTGCAGGCTAAAAGGCTTGGCCATGTAATCATCAGCGCCCAGGTCCAGGCCCTTGACGCGTTCTTCCACACTGTCCGCCGCCGTCAAAATTAGCACCGGCAGGGTATTGCCACGAGCGCGCAGGCGGCGCAACACCTCTAGGCCGTGCACGCGCGGCAGGCCTAAATCCAGAATCAGCAGGTCAAAGTGATCAAAGGTTTGCAGGGCAGAGTCCGCCTCTGAGCCATTGGCCACATGGTCTACAACAGCCCCGCTGCTGCGCAGGCTACGCAGTAGGCCATCGGCCAGAACTTGGTCATCTTCGGCAATCAGTATGCGCATGGTGTTGCAGCCTCCACAGTAGTCTTTTCTTGCCCCCTAGTATGCCGCTTGCGGCCACGCTTGGCGGGCTTGCTGGGCCCGAGGTGGGCGGGGCTGAGAGACGTTTATTTACTGCAAAAACCTTGCAGTACTGGCTTTATGCCAGCGCTGGTGGAGCGCTGCCCCCTACAATGCTCGGTTCCCTACAGGGTCAAAATTTATCTTTTCTGGAGTCATTGACGTGTTTATTTCCTCTGCTTATGCCCAAACTGCTGCCGCTGGCGGCGGTGATTTAATGAGCCAGCTCAGCAGCATGCTGCCCCTGGTGCTGATGTTTGTAGCGCTGTACTTCATCATGATTCGCCCCCAGATGAAGCGCCAAAAAGAGCACCGCGCCATGGTGCAAGCACTGGCCAAAGGTGATGAAGTGGCCACTGCCGGTGGCGTATTAGGCCGTGTGGTGGATTTGGACGAGCAATACCTGTTCGTCGAGGTGGCCAGCGGCGTGCGCCTGCAAGTGCAGCGTGCTGCCGTCACCCAAGTGCTGCCCAAAGGCAGCCTGAAGTAAGCTTTTCTGCCCACCAACCCCAAACCAGCCATGAATCGTTACCCATTTTGGAAGTACGCCATCCTTGTGGTGGCGCTGCTGATTGGGGTGCTCTACACCCTACCTAACTTTTTTGGCGAAGCGCCTGCGGTGCAGGTTTCTTCGGCCAAGGCCACTGTCAAAGTCGATACCAGCACGCTGGCGCAAGTCGAAGCCGCCTTGCAAAGCGTGGGCGCTGTGCCCGATACGCTGGCGCTGGAAGGCAATTCGGTACGCGCCCGTTTTGCCACGCCCGATGAGCAGCTCAAGGCCAAAGACGCGATTGAAAAAGCCCTCATCACCGACTCGCTAGACCCTAGCGACCCGCAATACATTGTGGCGCTGAACCTGGTTCCGCGCACCCCCGCCTGGCTGGCCGCCATTGGCGCACAGCCGATGTATCTGGGGCTGGACTTGCGCGGTGGTGTGCATTTCATGCTGCAAGTGGATATGCAAGCGGCGCTGACCAAGAAGGCCGACTCCTTTGCGGGCGATTTGCGCTCTTTGCTGCGCGATAAGAACATTCGCCACGGCGGTATCAGCCGCGATGGCCAGACCATTGATATCCGCCTGCGCAGCCAAGACGATGCCACAGCCACACGCCGACTCATCACCGATCAGTTGCCCGACCTGCAAGTGGCCGATTTGGAAAGCAGCGGTGGTAGTGATGTACGCCTACGCGCCAGCATCAAGCCCGAGGCACTGCGCAAAGTCCAGGAGCAAGCGCTCAAGCAGAACATCACCACGCTAAACAACCGTATCAACGAGCTGGGCGTGGCCGAGCCGGTGATTCAGCAACAAGGGCTAGACCGCATCGTGGTGCAACTGCCCGGTGTGCAGGACACCGCCAAGGCCAAAGACATTCTGGGGCGTACCGCCACGCTAGAGCTGCGTATGGTGGATGAAAGCACCGAAGGCCGCGCCGCTGAAATGGGCAGCGCCCCCGTGCCCTTTGGCTCTGAGCGCTACCTGGATCGCAACGGCCAGGCGGTGATTGTGAAAAAGCAAGTCATCCTGACCGGCGAAAACCTCACCGATGCCCAGCCCGGCTTTGACAGCCAAACGCAAGAACCTACCGTCAACCTGGTGCTGGATGCCAAGGGCGCACGTATCTTTAAGGACATCACCCGCGAGAGCATTGGCAAGCGCATGGCCATCATCCTGTTTGAAAAAGGCAAGGGTGAGGTGGTGACCGCCCCTGTGATTCGCAGCGAAATTGGCGGCGGGCGGGTGCAAATCTCAGGCCGCATGACCACGATGGAGGCTAACGACACCTCGCTGCTGCTACGCGCTGGCTCGCTGGCCGCGCCGATGGAAATCATTGAGGAATACACCATTGGCCCCAGCCTGGGTGCAGACAACATCCAGCGCGGTATTGATTCCGTCGTCTGGGGCATGGTCATCATTGCCGTGTTCATGTGTGTTTACTACATGCTGTTTGGCGTGTTTTCCACCATTGCGCTGTCGGTCAACCTGCTGCTCATCATGGCGGTGCTGTCCATGCTGCAAGCCACACTGACCCTGCCTGGCATTGCCGCGATGGCGCTGACCATTGGCGTGGCGATTGATGCCAACGTGTTGATCAACGAACGCATTCGTGAAGAGTTGCGCGCTGGCCTCTCGCCCCAGGCGGCCATTCATGCGGGCTATGACCGCGCTTGGGCAACGATTCTGGACTCCAACCTGACCACCCTGATTGTTGGCCTGGCGCTGCTGGCCTTTGGCTCTGGCGTGGTGCGAGGCTTTGCTGTGGTGCATTGCATCGGCATTGGAACCAGCATGTTCTCGGCGGTGTTCTTCTCGCGTGGATTGGTGAATCTGTGGTACGGCGGCAAGAAAAAGCTCAAATCCCTCTCGATTGGCCAAGTCTGGAAGCCCGAAGGCGAGCCGACTGCGGACAACGCGACCCACTCCATCACCCCCACTGAGCAATAACAGGAGGAAAACGACATGGAGTTTTTCCGCATCCGCAAAGACATCCCCTTCATGAAATATGCGTTGATTTTCAACGTGATTTCCATCGTTACTTTCGTGTTGGCGGTGTTCTTCTTAGTCACTCGCGGCCTGCATCTGTCGGTGGAATTTACCGGCGGCACAGTCATGGAGGTGGCCTACACCCAAGCCGCCGACCTGCCCAAGGTGCGTGAAACCGTAGGCAGCCTGGGCTACCGCGACGTGGTGGTGCAGAACTTTGGCACAGCGCGGGATGTGATGATTCGCCTGCCGGTGCAAAAAGGTGTGACCTCTGCCCAGCAAAGCGAGCAGGTACTTTCAGCCCTTAAAGCGCAGGATGAAAGCGTTACCCTGCGGCGCACCGAGTTCGTCGGCCCTCAAGTGGGCGAAGAGCTAATGACCAATGGCCTCTTGGCGCTAGGCGTGGTGCTGCTGGGCATCATTGCTTACTTGGCCGTGCGCTTTGAATGGAAGTTTGGTGTCGCCGCCGCCTTTGCCAACTTTCACGACGTGGTCATCATC
>CAZMMM010000081.1:0-7350 GCA_964567385.1 uncultured Comamonas sp. | reverse complement strand
CCGTGGGGAATAGCCTGGCCCTTCTCCACAATCTGAAACGCCCAAGGCTCGGCCACGGCGGCCACGGCGATAAACACCGCTGCCAGGCCAATCATGCTGTGCATGAAGGCCACCAGCTCGGGCATTTTGGTCATTTCCACGCGCTGCGCCATCACGGCACCAGCGCCACCGCCAATGACCAACCCGCCCAGCACATAGCCCAGCCCTAGGGCGGTATCTTCACCGGCCAGATTGGCAATCAGCGCCACCGTCGTGCCCATGGCAATGGCCATGCCCACCATGCCAAATAGATTGCCCCGAATCGAAGTGGTGGGGTGCGATAGACCCTTTAAGGCCTGGATAAAACACACGCTGGCAATCAAATACAGCAGCGTGACAAGATTCATACTCATGGTGTTGACTCCTTATGGGTGGTGCGCACAGACCGGGTGGCGCTGCCTAACTGACTAACTGCCTAGCGGGCAGGCGTAAGCGGTTTGGGGCACATGTCCTTTTCTTTAATCTTGTTTGGCGGGCGCTTTGCGCTCTTTTTTCTTGAACATTTCCAGCATTCGGCGGGTGACCAAAAAGCCACCAAATACATTCACCGCTGCCAGTGCCACGGCCAGCACGCCCATGCTTTTGCCCAGCGTGGTTTCCGTTAGCGCGGCGGCCAGCATCGCGCCCACAATCACAATCGCTGAGACGGCATTGGTCACTGCCATCAAGGGGGTGTGCAGGGCGGGTGTGACGTTCCAGACCACGTGGTAACCCACATAAATCGCCAGCACAAAAATAATCAGATTCATCAAGGTAGGTGATACGGCTTCCATGGTGTTGTCTCTTTCCTCTTTCAATAGGGGGGTATTAGCGGATATGCGGATGCGCTGATGCCGATTCAGGACTGGGCGCGTTTGACCTCGCCGCCGTGGGTCATCAGGCAGGCGGCCACAATGTCGTCTTCCAAGTCTTGGTGCAAAGCACCTTCGGCGTTGATGATGAGCTTGAGAAAATCCAGCACGTTACGCGCATAAAGCGCTGAGGCATCCGCAGCCACCAGGGCAGCCAGATTGGTTTCGCCAATAATCGTTACGCCTTCGTGGCTGATGGTCTGGTCGGGCTGGGTTAGCGGGCAGTTACCGCCTTGGCTGGCGGCCAAATCCACAATCACCGAGCCGGGCTTCATGGACAGCACCATCTCCGGTGTAATCAGCACCGGCGCGGGGCGGCCAGGAATCAAAGCGGTAGAAATCACCACATCTGCCAGCGCCACGCGCTTGGCCACTTCTTGCTTTTGGCGCTCTAGCCAACTGGGGGGCATGGGGCGGGCATAGCCGCCTACGCCTTCGGCGGCTTCGCGCTCTTCGTCGGTTTCATAGGGCACATCGATAAATTTAGCGCCCAGCGATTCCACCTGCTCCTTCACGCTGGGGCGCACGTCAGAGGCTTCAATCACCGCGCCCAGGCGCTTGGCCGTGGCAATCGCCTGCAAACCGGCTACGCCCACGCCCAGAATTACCACCCTGGCGGCTTTCACCGTGCCCGCCGCCGTCATCAACATGGGGAAGAAGCGCTGGTAGCGGTCAGCCGCCATCATCACCGCCTTATAGCCCGCAATATTGGCCTGGCTGGAGAGCACGTCCATGCTCTGCGCACGGGTGGTACGCGGGGCGGCCTCTAGTGCATAGGCCGTTACGCCTGCGCTGGCCAGGCGCTGCAAGCCCTCGGCATCAAAGGGGTTGAGCATCCCGACCAGCGTTGTGCCGGGGCGTAGCAGCGCCGCCTCTTGCTCGCTGGGGGCGCGTACTTTCAGCACCAAATCGCAGCCCCAGGCACCGGCGGCATCGGTAATTTCTGCGCCAGCGGCTTGCAGAGCGGCATCGGTGGCGCTGGCCGCTAGCCCTGCGCCGGCCTGCACGCGCAGCTTATGGCCTTGGGCCGTGAGTTTCTTCACCGTCTCGGGGGTGACGGCGACCCTGCTCTCTTTAGCCAGGGTTTCGGTGGGCACGCCTATGTGCATGTTGTCTCCTTGTGTTGTTGTGCGCTGGCTAGTGTGCGGATGTTGGGCAGCATGGCAATCCCTGCATACCCTTGCAGCCAACAGCCAGCGTTGAAAAAAGCCAAAATACAAATATCCCCTGCTAAGGGCTGCATAAACAAGGTTTTATGAATATTTGCGCAAAAGTGAATGTAAACGGCTTGGCAGATGACCTAGCCCTAAGCAACACAGTATCTACCCTTAAACAATACCGTCTCTACACGCGAAAGCCCTCTTCTACCCATGGCCCAAACCACCATTGATACCGAGCGCTACCTGCTCTACCCCAGCCCACAAAACCAGCACCGCGTGGTGTTTGAACACCAGCACTTTGTGCCCCATCCCTATGCCATGATTTACCTGCCTGACTTTGGCTTTAGCGGCAAAGCCAGCCTATTTGCCGCCCAGCGCAAACGCGATAGCCGCATGGGCCAGGTCGTAAGCTGCGAGCTGGAGGAAGACCTGGACCGCTTTATCTGCCAGTTCACCCCAGACTAAGCACCCCCGACTGAAATCAAAAAGGCAGGCCCGCATGGAGTCACAAATTCATATCCCCCATAGCTTTATCGAGCTGTTTCGCAGCCCCAATGGCAAGCTGCACAGCAGCGCTGAGGAAATACTGACGCGCTACGAGCTGTGCGAAGACCTAGCCCAGGCTCTGACTGAGCAGGCGCAAACCCTCTACCACAGTGGCCACAGTGATGAAGGGGCTGTGCTCTACAGCCTTTATCAAGGCTTGAGCAACGCAGACAGCGGCCTGAGCCTGCCCGAGGCGCAGTGGTGTATCCAGCGCCTGGCCGAGCTGCTGCAATGGCGCTGCCCGCTGTTGACTCCCCCAGAAGGCCATGCATAACACCAAGCGCCCCTAAAAAACCCCCAGAGACCGCCTATAGCCTCTGGGGGTTTTTGGTGTAAGCAACGGCACTTATTCTGCGGGCGCGGCTTCTTCCGGTGCTTCTGCTGGGGCGGCGACCTCCCCTTCGTGGGCGGCCCCTGCTGCCTCTGCTTGTGCAGCTATCAGGCTTTGGTACTGCATACCGCTGGGCAGCACATCGTCCAGCCAAGCTTGGCTCCAGGCAAAGCCCAAGGTCAGCACCAACAGGCCCACAGCCAGCAGCCAAGGCAGCAGTGGCGGCTCGGCATAAGGGTCATGCAAGCTGCGCTCTGCCCCAGCAGGCACTTGCGCCATTTGGGACAAGGAGCGGCCTAGGGGAATATTGATTTTCATGCGCCCGTTAATCGCCCAGCCGCTGGCATCCAGAATGGGGCCTAGGCTGCGCTCGCGCAGTTTGAGCCAGGCAATCAGCATGCTCGGGCCTGAGATGGCCAACACCACCGCCAGCAGCGCCACGGGTATCCATGGCCCCAGCTCAATGAACTTGCCCAGCACGGCCACAGCTACGGTGCTGAGTGAACCCAGCGCCACACCAATCGCGGCCACCGTGCCCACGTCCACCTTCTTGGCTGGCAGGGCTGCAGCATCTGCAGGTTTGGCCTCGCCCACCTGGGCGGCGCGAGTTTCCATTTGTTCGGTAACGGCAGCGTCTTTGGCGGCGGCACGTTTGGCCACCTGCTCTTCCACCATTCGCAGGAATTTTTTATAGGGCGAGAAAAAAGCCTGCCCAACACTGGTAGGGTTTTCAATCAAGGCGGTGATGGTGGCATCCCAGTCTTGGCCTGCGCGGTCGTAAAAAATACCTTTGCGCCCAACAAACAAGAAGTCCACATCCCCAGCGGTAAAAGCAGCCACGATATGGCGCACCACCCCATCGCGGCGGCATTCGCAATAAGCCAGATAAGTCTTGGCCAGCCCCGCCAAGGCAGCGTGGGCGGCAGGGTCTTGCACATCCACCGTCAAATCGCAGCTGCGGCCATCCAGATACAAGCGCCCCGCCTGAAAAATCGCCCCCTGGCGGCTGTAAAAGCTGGAGAAGGATACAAAGTTATTGAGTAACGGCAGCAAATCACGCTGCAGGCGGATGAGCTTTTCCAGGCTACGCACCTGTTCACGGTGGGCCTGCTCAGCGCTGTCTTGTTCAATCCAGTCCTGCAAGCGCGCCAAAGCGCCGCCATTGAGCAGGGTTTGCGCATCCTCCAGGGCCATATCGGCCACGGGGCTGCTGGGCTTGGCTGCCAGCCAGTCCTGGCAAGGGGCCAGGCGCTGCTTCATAGCCTGCCACTGCGCCAGGCTAAGGCTTGGCACAGCGCCCAGCAAAGGCAGTACCGCCTGCTGTTGAAACTGGGCCATGGCCTCAGCCCAGGCGGGATTGATGCCTGCCATATCAACAGGCAGGGGCAGCACGGCTTCCGGGGTAATCGCCGCCAAGGGCAAGGCGGCCACACCTTCATCGCCATCGTGCAGGCTGTGGCTGGACAGGTTGATATACCCCTCTTCGCTAGGGCTGAGTGGCGCAGCGGCCTTGGCATCAAACGCGGCCAAGCGGCAGCGGGCAAAGAAGTCATCGAGCTTGGCCTGCACTACGGCCAAGGCGCTGGCCGCAGCATGGGCTTGCTCTGGGTCGGGCAAATCACAAGACTGGGTGGGGCCAATGCCTTGCCAATCAACCAAGGCCTGCAAATCCGCCTGGTATTGCTCCAGAGCCTCTTGGCCCAAGCCCTCCTCTTCATCACAGCCAGTTTGCGCACCATAGGCTTGCATGATGTGCTCGGCCAGGGCTTGCAGCTCAGGCTGCTCGGCCAGCGCCTTGGGGTTCAGAATACCGTCGCCATTCAAGGGCAAAGCGTCAAGTTGCGCCGCGCGTTCTAGCACTTGGTCCAGGCTAATCTCAGGCGCGCCAGCTTGGCCTTGTTGCTGCAAAATGCGCTGCGCCTCGGCCAGCAGGGCCGCGCCCTCGGGGCTTTCGGTGTTCAGACTATCGAGCTGTAGGATATCTTTCTGGCTAGCCAGCACCTCAGGGTCACGCACCAAGGCCAGCGCCCATTGGCAAGCATGAATCAGCTCGGGTGCGCGGATGCGGCCATCACCGTTTTCATCAATCACATCCAGGGTGGCGGGGGCAAACTCCACCCCGCGTGTGGGGCAGGCCAGGGCCACCCACAGCTTTTGATCCAACTGGGGTAAGTGGGCAATATCCGCCCCGTTGCGAATCACCACCTGATCCACCCCGCCTGCGCGGACAAACTTCCAGCGGTAATTGTTGTGTTGCTGCATAAATTTCTGACCTCTTAGGCTGCTGCGATTGAAAAAATCGCGCCAAGTGTAAGCCCTAGGCCATCAATCACCACGGGTTTAAACATCCAAGCCCAAGCCACTGCATAGCCATGCCACAATTTAGCCATGTCTCGCCTGAGTGATGCTTCACCCTCCACCGCCTCTGCGGCCACTGGCTCCGTGGGCTTGCTGCCCCAGCTCTACCAGCATGCGGTAGGCCCCCAAGGGGCTGCTTATTACCACCAACTATTCACCCGCTTTGAAACCCTAGGCCGCCCTAGCCTGAGCTGGAACCACGGCGCAGGCTTTTTCACCCTGGGCTGGTGCGCCATGCGCGGCCTCTGGCGCCACGCCGGGGTGTATGCCGCCGTGCTGCTGGCCTTGCTTTTGGCCTGGGGCTTGGGGCTGCATGGCCGCCTGCCCGCCAGCGCTGAGGCGGCTTTACTACTCTCGGCCTTGGTGCTGCTGTACGCGGTGCCTGGCTTTTTAGGTAACCGCTGGTATTACGAGCAAGTGCACCGGCAAGCAATTCACGCTATTGAGCAGTCCAGCACCATCGACCAAGCCAGCACCGTTTTACAGCAATACGCCGTCACACCCAAGCATGTGCAAATCATCGGTGCCAGCTATGCGGCAACTATGCTTTTGCTGGGCTCTGGCCTGCTGTGGTGGTCATCCACACCCAGCAGCCCCTCTCCCTCTATAACTGCCGCTGCCAACACTGCAACCGCCCAGCCGGGGTCTCCGGTCTTGCACTTTCCCAACGAGCCAGCAGTACCCGCAGCACCAGAGCCTAGCGCTGTTAAGCCTGCAACAGCTCCTGCCACTGCTGCGCCCACTCCCATACCGCAGCCGCCTGCACCTCTTCCAGCTGCTGCCACTGCTGTCCAAGAGCCTGCTCCTGCGCCCACCACTCCTATTGCTACACCAACGCCTGTGAGCCCCGCCACCAGCCCTGAACCCGCAACCCCAACAGGCTTGCAAATTGGGCGCTTTTACGTGCAGCTAGGCTCTTATGGCTCTGATGCCAACGCTGACGTTGTAGAGCAGCAAGTGCGCCAACTAGGCTATAACACCCTGCGCGACACAGGACGCAGTGCCAAGGGCTATTGGGTGCGCCTGCGCGCCGGCCCCTTCAACAACCAGGCGGAAGCCAACGCTGCCCAGCAAAAGCTCAAGGGCCAGCGTCTGGGCGGCACCGTCTTTCAATACCGCCCTTAAATCATGCTGATCTTCACCACCCCCCATCGCCCCTGGATGCAGCGCGTCTTGCTGCTGGCCTCTTTCCTGGGGCTAGGGGCTTGCTCTAATTTCAAACCCTTGCCGCCCCTGAGCCAGCAACCCGCCCAGGCCGAAGCACAAATTTGCCAGTACGAAGCGGCCCAATGGGCGGTAGGCAAAACCAATACCGAAGCCCATATCACCCAAGCCCGCCAACGTGCTGGCGCCTATATCGTGCGGGTAGTCAATGCAGGCGACCCCGTTACCCTGGAATTCAACCCCGAGCGCCTCACCCTGGAAATCAACGCCCAAGGGCGAATTGTTTCAGCCCGCTGTGGCTAGGTGGCTTAAGGTTTTTGCAACCAGCGCGTCAGAATGTGCTCTGCATCGGCACGCTCACTCAACTTCCAGTCATAAGCAAGGCTGTAACTGCTCGGCCCCAAAGGTGCTGTTGAAATAAGCAGCCGTGCACTGCTTCCTTCCAGCCTTAGCAGCTCGCGGCTCTCCCCCTTTTCCTCCAGCATAAAGCTGCGCAGGTTTTCATCGCGCACCACAATTTTAGTTTTCACAACTTTACCGTCCATCTCATGATCAATACCTGAAACCAGCACCAGGGCTTCCGCCTTGTCTCTATCTCCAAGGCGAACCAAGTACACCGAGCTGTTGAAGTCCCCGCTATAAGCTTGCACATAGGGGCCAACTTGGGGCCTTTTCTCTTCTGCCTGCACTGCAGTTGCGTTCAGCAAAGCCAGCGCAGCTCCTAACACAAAGATATTCTTTTGCATAGTCCAACTTTTTTAAAAATGACTCATACGCTTACCGGTAGAGCAAAATAGATAAAAAAAGGGCTTAGATTTCTCTAAGCCCTTGATTTCATTCATATAAGAGTGGTGGGTGCTAACGGGGTCGAACCGCTGACCTACGCCTTGTAAGGGCGCCG
>CAZMMM010000080.1:0-7405 GCA_964567385.1 uncultured Comamonas sp. | reverse complement strand
TTGCTGTGGCTCCAGTCCTTCAATGGTCTCGGGTTTGAATTGCAGGCGGGTAAAGCCTTCAATATCAAAAATACGGCGGCGGTCACGGAATTCGGCAAAGGTCACGGCCATGCCTTCGCGCCCAGCGCGGCCGGTGCGGCCAATGCGGTGGGTGTAGTCCTCGGCCTTCATGGGCAGGCCGTAGTTGAATACGTGGGTGATATTGGGCACGTCAATGCCGCGTGCGGCCACGTCGGTGGCGACTAGCACCTGAATTTGCCCTTCGCGCAAGGCACGCAGGCGGCGGTTGCGCAGCCCTTGGCTGAGTGCGCCGTGCAAGGCGGCAGCGGAAAAACCGGCCTCTGCCAAGTCTTGCGCCAAACCATCGCACTCAATTTGGGTAGAGGCAAACACAATCGCTTGGTTGATGCTGGTATCGCGCAGCCAGTGATCCAGCAGTTGGCGTTTGTGCTGTGGGTGGTCAGCCCAGTGCAGCAACTGCTTGATGTTGTCGTGCTTTTGCTGGGGCGTGGCAATGGTGATTTTGTGGACATTGGCACCGCCTTCGTGCATCACGCGCATGGCAAGCTGCTGAATGCGCGAGGCAAAGGTGGCGCTGAACATCATGGTCTGCTTGCGCTGGGCGGTCATTTGGTGAATTTCTTCCAAATCGTCGGCAAAGCCCAAGTCCAGCATACGGTCGGCCTCATCGACCACCAGGAATTGCACCTTGTCCAGCTTGATTTGCAGGCTGCGCTGCAAGTCCAGCAAGCGCCCAGGGGTAGCCACCACCAGGTCGGCATTTTGCAGCTTGGCAATCTGCATCTGGTAGGGCATACCGCCTACCACGTTAGCGACGCGCAAGCCCTTGCAGTGCTTAACCAGGTCAATCGCATCACGCGCCACTTGTTGCGCCAGCTCGCGGGTGGGGCACAGCACCAAAGCACCGGGCACAGCAGCTTTGAAGTTGCGCGATTGCAGCGGGTTTTTGCGCTTGGGGCGCTTGGGCAGGGCTTCGCCGCGCTCGGCAGCTTCGGCGCGTTGGCGCTCGAACTCGGCCTGTTCGGCGGCTTGTTCAGCAGCTTTTTGGGCAATCAAGGTGTTGAGCACGGGCAGCAGGAATGCAGCGGTTTTGCCCGAGCCGGTTTGGCTGGAAACCATCAGGTCGATAAAGCCATCGTCCTGCACTTGGTGGGAGCCCATGGCAATCGGGATGGCCTTGGTTTGCACTTCGGTGGGCTGGGTGTAGCCCAAGTCAGCTACGGCGCGTACCAGTGATTCGTCCAAGCCCAGCGCCACAAAGGGGTTGGGGGTGTCGTCTTGGGGGGCGGCAGTTTCAGGGGTTTCCACTGCGTCTGTGGTTGGAGCAGCTTGTGTTATTTCCACAGTCTCTGTGGCTTGGATGGACTCTTCAGGGGCGGCAGTGGCCAAGGCAGGGGCAGGTTGGCCCTGCACAATTTCAGTAGCGTTCATAGCGTTCAGTTTTCAAAATGCAGACAACAACGCGGCCACGCCCCTGCTGCCTGCGTGGGCACAGTGGCAATGCAAATCAATGAGAGGCCGAGTTTTTGACGGGGTTACAAGAAACATCCGCCGTCAAACAAATGTCAGCCCTCAAAAGCCGCCTGCGCTGGGGCAGGGGTGAGGGCAGTGGGTGTAGAAGCGAGCAGCCAGTTTTAAAACTGGCCTGCAACCCAGGGTGTGTGTGATGGGAGATGTAAGCAAACTGCCCTAGGGAAAGTACCTATTGGGCAGGCTGCGCATTATCACATAAGTAAAAATTTTTGTCAAAAAATTGCTTGGGGCGGGCTTGGGAGGGTTGAGTTTCAATGGGGTAATATCAGCTGAACAGTCGGCTTTTATCTCAGGAGCAGGGTATGCAGATCAGCGAACAAGAGCGCCAGCGCCGCAGCGAAGCCATCCGCAAAGCGCGCAATAGTGTGCGCCTGGAGGGTGTGGTTCTGGACGCTGAAATTGAGGCGTTGAACCAGCGCTTTATTGACGGTGACATCGACAAGGCGGAACACACTCGCCTAATCTTGGAGCATGTCGGCCTATCAGGAGCGACTAACACTGCAAGTGTGGTTGAAGCTGTGGTATGAGCGGAACAATGACGCCGGGCGAAGCCGCCAGCTTTGCCCGCCTTGCCGAGCTTGAACTTAGTCCGCTCTCCGGTAATTTCGATGCTACTCACCTTCGGGCTATCCACGGCTATATTTTTCAGGACTCGCCGGAATACACGCCCGGCCAATACCGCCCTGAAAACCCGGGCGGTATCTACGTCAAAAACCGCGCTTTGGAAGCCGTGTCAGCGCGTTATCGTGTGCACTACTGCCCGGATGCTATTGCACCAGCCGTAGATGAAGCACTCGAATGCTTTGGCGGGCCGCAGGCACTGCATGGCCTCAGTACTGATGAAGCCGCTGACAAGCTGGCCATGCTTTATGGGGGTTTGGATCGTGCGCATCCGTTTCGGGAAGGCAATAGCCGCACCTTGCGACACTTCACGGAGCAGCTCGCAAAAGAATCAGGCTTTGACTTGGACTGGAGCCGCAGCGATGCCGATGCCACTAGCCGTGACAGCCTGTATATCGCCCGTGACCTAGCTGTTACTGAGCGGGCATTTCCGGGTCTTGACCGACAAAGGGCCATGGACACGAACGACCGTGCGGAATACGAAGCTTGGGTAATGTTTGCTGGCCGCTATCAGGCGCACCCGAGACTCAAGGATGTGCTTCGCTTGGCCATGCAGGTATGCGGTGGTGCAGCCCCATCCATTACCAGGTAAGGGTTTCAAGTGCCCGAAAGCCGCAAAAAATGCTGGCGGTAATACAGCAGCTCATCAATAGATTCATGCACATCGGCCAGGGCGGTGTGGCGTTGTGCTTTCTTAAAGCCTTTGACCAGCGCGGGCTGCCAGCGCAGCGCCAGCTCTTTAAAGGTGCTGACATCCACATTGCGGTAGTGAAAAAACGCATCCAGCCCCGGCATATAGCGGCGCAGAAAGCGCCTGTCCTGGCTGATGCTATTGCCGCATAGGGGTACTTTGCCCTTGGGCACGTAGCGGCGCAGAAAGGCCAGCACTTGCTCTTGCGCGGCGGCTTCGTCGATGGTGGAGGCTTTAACGCGCTCAATCAGGCCGCTGCGGCTGTGTGCGCCTTTGTTCCAGGCATCCATGGCGGCCAGTAGTGCGTCGTCTTGGTGAATGGCTAGCACCGGGCCGGGCACGCGCACTTGCAAATGCGGGTCGGTGACGATGACGGCAATTTCCAGAATGCGCTCTTTGTGGGGGTCTAGGCCGCTCATTTCGCAATCCAGCCAGACCAGGTTGAGGTCGGACTTGGGCAAGGGCGGCAGCGCTTGGGCTGCGCCGTGGCTGGCCGCAGCATCAAGGCTGGAGGGGGATACGTGGGTGTGGAGAGTGGAAGAAGGTGCGTAAGACATGGCCAAATTGTCGCCTACACTTGCCGCGCTGTAATGATTGAGGCTGTGATGTATGACTGATTTCCCCTCCGCCCCTGCTGCTGCCCTGGGCTGGTCGCCCGCGCTGCTGTGGACGCTGGTGTTCGCCTTGGCGCTGGTGTTGCAACTGGGGCTGCAATTGTGGCTATTGAGCCGCCAGGTGCGCCATGTGGCGCAGCACCGAGGCGCTGTGCCCGCGCCTTTTTCCGCGCAAATTCCGCTGGCGGCGCACCAAAAAGCTGCCGACTACACCCTGGCCAAGGCACGCATGGGGCTGCTGAATATGGCCTGGAGCGTGGCCGTGCTGCTGGGCTGGACGCTGCTGGGCGGGCTGGATGCCCTGCACCACGGGTTGCTGGCGCTGGGCTTGAGCGGCTTGGCGCAGCAGGTGGCGCTGGTGCTGGCCTTTATCGCCATCGGGGCGGTGTTGGAGCTGCCGTTCTCCCTCTATGCCACCTTCGTGCTGGAACAGCGCTTTGGCTTTAACCAGATGACCTGGCGCTTGTGGCTGCAAGATGCCATCAAAGGCAGCTTGCTAGGTTTGCTGATTGGCGCACCGCTGCTGGCGGCAATTTTGTGGGTGATGCAGGCCGCTGGCACTTGGTGGTGGTTGTGGGCGTGGTTGCTGTGGAGCGGCTTTCAGTTGTTGATGCTGTGGATTTTCCCCAGCTTTATTGCGCCGCTGTTCAATAAGTTTGAGCCGCTGGAAGATGAGGCCCTGAAGCAACAGGTGACGGCTTTGATGCAGCGCTGCGGCTTTTCTGCCCAAGGGCTGTTTGTCATGGATGGCAGCCGCCGCTCAGCCCACGCCAATGCCTATTTTACCGGGCTGGGCAAGGCCAAGCGGGTGGTGTTTTTCGATACCTTGCTGCGCCAGCTGAATGCCGATGAAATCCAGGCCGTGCTAGCGCATGAGTTGGGGCATTTCAAACATCGCCATATCACCAAGCGCATGGTGTGGATGTTTGCCGCTAGCTTGGGCGGTCTGGCGCTGCTGGGTTGGCTGTGCCAGCAGACTTGGTTTTATGCGGGGCTGGGTGTGCAGCCCTCGCTGGAGATGGCGTTGGGTCAGCCCCACCAAATGCAGGCGTTGGCGCTGCTGCTGTTTATGTTGGTGATGCCGGTGCTGGGTTTTTGGATTGCGCCGCTATCCGCCCATTTTTCACGCCGTGACGAGTTTCAGGCCGATGCCTATGCTGCGCAAAATGCCCAGCCCGAGGCGCTGGCCTCCGCACTATTGAAGCTGTACAAAGACAACGCCAGCACCCTCACCCCTGACCCCTTGTATGCCCGTATTTACTACTCCCACCCGCCAGCGCTGGAGCGTCTGGCCAAGTTATGAAGTCTAAAAAGCGCCCTTCGCCCGACCCCTCTGCCGCGCAAGCCCTGTTAGAAGGCTTAGTCGTTGCCAGCCATGGCCGCCATAGCGTGGTGGAAACGCTGGATGGCAGCCGCCGCATCTGCCACCCACGCGGCAAGAAAAACCAGGCCGTGGTGGGCGATGCCGTGCTCTGGCTGCCCGCCCCGCCCGGCCAGGGGGAAGAGGGCAGCATTGAGCGGGTGCAGCCCAGGCGCAATCTGCTCTACCGCCAGGACGAGGTGCGCACCAAATCCTTTGCCGCCAATATTGACCAGGTGCTGATTTTGCTGGCCGCCGAGCCGGTGTTCTCCGAAAGCCAGTTGGCACGCGCCCTGATTGCGGCGGCAGAGGCGGGTATCACCCCCATCATTGCGCTGAATAAAAGCGATTTGGCGGCTCCTTTTGCCCAGGCTTGGCAGCGGCTGGAGCCTTACCGCGCCATGCACCCGGTGCTGGGCTTGCAGCTTTGCGGGCTGAGTGGTGGGCAAGCCCAGGCGCAAACCGAGCAACTCAGGGCGTTGCTGTCAGGCAAAACCACGCTGGTGCTAGGCCCCTCGGGCACGGGCAAAAGTACCCTGATTAACAGCCTGGTTCCGCAGGCGCAGGCGGCGACGGCAGAAATTTCTCAGGCGCTGAACTCGGGTCGCCACACCACCACCAGCACCACCTTGTACTGGCTGGACGAGACGCGGCGCAGCGCCTTGATGGATTCGCCCGGTTTTCAGGAGTTTGGCCTGCACCACATCCTGCCTGCTGCCTTGGCGCATTACATGCCGGACATGGCGGCGCTAGCAGCGCAGGGCTGCAAGTTTCATAACTGCACCCATCTGCACGAGCCGGGTTGCGCTGTGCTGGCCAACCTGCAAGCGCCAAACCAGCCTTTAGAAACAGGTCAGCTAGCCGCTAGCCGCCATCGCCTGTATGCCCAGTTGTTTGATGAGTTGAGCCAGTACAGCTTGTATTGAATGGTATGGAATGAAGGGGTTTCTTTAACCCAACAAGCGCCCCAGGGTGAGTAGCGCCAACAGCAGCAGCCACATGGCGACCAAGCGGCGCGTCAGGCTGGTCAGGCCGTCGATATGCAGCATTTCATCTGCTACGGCCTCGCTGTCCTCCAGCCCAACGCCCTTATCAGCATGCGGGGGGCCAAGCTCCAAAGCGCCGGATGCGGCTGCCAGCACAATGCCCTGGTGGTCTTGTGGCTGGGCGTTGGCGTGGACGCGCCAGGTATCCATAGCGCTATCGAAGCTGCCCACAATGGCAAAACCAATGGCGGTTAAGCGCGCTGGCAGCCAGTTTAGCCAGCCCCAAAACTGGCCGCTGGCTTGTTGGAGCACAGGCGATGGGTCCAACTGCCAGCGCCGTGCAATATGGCCGCTGCTGCGGTAGAGCACAACGGCTGCTGGCCCCAGCCCCAGCAGGCTGCCTGCCGTAAACCAAAACAATACGGCAAACACCTGGTGCTGGGCTTGCAGGACTGCGCGGCTCATGGCTTGGCGCAGCAGGGCCTGGGCGCTGAGTGGGGGGGCTTGGGGGGTGTCATGCCAGTTTTGCCATGCTTGCTGGGCGCTGGCCCAGTCCTCATTGGCCAAGGCATTGCGTATGCGGTGCAAATGCAGGCTGCACTGCTGAAACCCCAGGCAGGCATACAGCACCAGCACGCTAAACAGCAGGGCCAGCGGCCAAGCCAGCCACAGCAGCAGCCAGTACAGCAAGGCGGTGAGCAAGGTGGCTGGCAAGACGGCCAAGCCCCAGGCTAGCCAAGTGTTGCTGCGCCAGCCGCCTTGCAGCACCCAGCGCCGCACAGATACGGCCCAAGCACTAAAGCCCTGGCGGGCGGGGTGATGGGGGGGGAGGGGGCGGCCTTGCTCCAGCATCAAGGCCAAGAGGACGGCGAAAAAACTCATGCGGCCATCATAGACGGCGCATGGCTTCAGGCTGCCATGAAGCGGTAAAAATTGCGCAACATGCCAGCAGTTGCCCCCCAAATAAAGCGCTCGGCCTGTTGTTGCTGGTCGAGATAGGAAATGGCAAACCATTCGCGGGTTTGGTCTTGCCACTGTGCGCGGTGGCGCTGGTGGTTGGCAGGGTCGAGGATGAAGCTCAGGGGTACTTCAAATACCTCGGCCACTTCAGCGGGGTTGGGGGTGAGTAACTGGGGCTGCACCAAGGCCACCACAGGCGTGACCAAAAAGGCCGAGCCAGTGGCGTAGATGGGCAGGCTGCCCAGTACCTCGGCATTGCTGGGTTGCAGGCCGACTTCTTCCTGTGCCTCGCGCAGGGCGGTGGCAGTGGGGCTGGGGTCTTCAGGGTCGGTGCGGCCACCGGGCAGGGCAATCTGCCCTGCGTGGGTCGAGAGCTGGCTGCTGCGCTGGGTGAGCAGCAGGTGCAAGCCTTGCTCACGCTGCACCAAGGGCAGGAGTACGGCGGCAGGCAGGGGGCTGCGCTGGGTGAACAGGGGCTCACTGCGCAGCTCTGGTTGCCAGGTGGGAGGCTGGGCAAAGCGCTGGCGCAAGGCCTGGGCGGTTTGCGCACTAGCGGCAATAGCGGGCAGATGGCTATCACGCCCCAGCAAAGGGGCGCGGCGGGGGTCAAAAGGCGGGT